>NZ_JBDJKU010000003.1:0-127928 GCF_039673015.1 Stenotrophomonas sp. TWI1409 | reverse complement strand
TCGCCTGGGGTGTCTTCAAAAGCGGCCGGGACTTCGATCCGGCCATGCTGAAGGTGGGTCAAGCCTGCTTCCAGCAGGCTTGACCACGAACATAGGATCTCGACTCTACAGGGGCCCAGGTCGGCACCCACAACAGTAGATCCACGCCATGCGTGGATGGGGCGAACCAAGGTTCGCCCCCACCAACAGGATCAGGCCGGCACGCCGGCCACCTTCGCGAACGCATGGCGGAACGCGGCCATTTCTTCTTCGGTGCCGACGGTCACGCGCACGCGCTGTGGCCAGATCGGCCAGCTGCGTCCGATCACCACGCCGTTGTCCGCCATCGCCTTGGCGAACGCGCTGCCATCGCGTTGCACGTCGACCACGAAGCAGTTCGCTTCCGACGGCAGGCAGCTGAAACCACGCTTGCCCAGCCACGCGATGGTGGCCTGCCGCACCTTGGCATTCTGCAGGCGGCGCTGCGGAATCAACTGCGGATCGCGCAGGCTGGCCAGTGCAGCGGCCAGTGCCGGCACGGGTAGCGGGTTGTCGCCCAGGCTGGCCAGTTCGCGCAGGCGGTCGGGATGTGCGGCCGCCACGCCCAGGCGCAGGCCGGCCATGCCATATAGCTTGGAGAACGTGCGCAACACGATCAGGTCATCGCGCTGCGCCACCTGCGCGATCAGGCTCGGCTGTTCGCTGTACTGCAGATACGCCTCGTCCAACAGCACGCGGGTGGAAGCGGGCTTGTGGGCCAGCAGCCAAGCGAGCTCATCCGGTGGGCTGATCGAGCCGGTCGGGTTGTTGGGGTTGCACACATACAGCAGCCCGGTCGGGCGTGCGTGTGCGGCGGCGGCCATCGCACGCAGGTCGTGTGCACCGTCCTCGCGCAGCGGCACTTTCTGCACGTGTGCACCGTGTGCGGCGGCGACCTCGCCCAGCGTCTCGAAGGTCGGGTCGGCCACTACCAGCCCCGCCTGCGGGCCGGTCCATAGCACGGCGGCGCGGTTCAGCGGCTCGCTGGAACCCGGATACAGCCGCACGTGATCAGCCGGGATGCGCGCCTGTTCGATGAAGGCATCGCGAACCTGTGCCGCCAGTTCGAAGCGGTAGCGGCCGCAGCTGGCGATGCTGTCGCGCGCCGCCTGCTGGGCGGCGGGCGAGGGGCCATACGGGCATTCGTTGAAGTTCAGTAGTACGGCGCCTTCGGCAGGGGCTGGGGCGGCGGCTGTCGCGGGTTGGGCATGGCCGAGCTGCGGCAGCCCGGTGCCGGCGACGGCGAGGCCAGCACCGGCCAGTTGCAGGAAGCGTCGACGGGAAGCGGGCAGGGTCACGGGCGGGATTCCGAAGGGAAGACCGTCGCACGCTAGCGCCGGTGGGGATGGGCGGCAAGCTGCTTTTTGTGGAGTCGAACCATGCTTGACTGCAGATGTGCCAACCAAGGTTGGCACCTACCAGAGCGGGAGGGTGGTTGGCACCTACCAGAGCGGGAGGGTGGTTGGCACGTACCAGAGCTGGGGAGTGGTTGGCACGTACCAGAGCTGGGGAGTGGTTGGCACGTACCAGGATGGGGGAGTGGTTGGCACCTGCCAGAGCGAGGGAGCACCAGTCGAGCAAGCTCGACGCTACAAAGGCGGGAGCGTTACAGGGCCTGACGGTCGGGCGCGGTAGAATCCCCGGCCATCCCAGAATCACCGGATCCCGATGAGCCCCAGCCCCGCCGAACGCGCCGAAGACCTTCGCCGGCAGATCGCCCAGGCCAACCGCGCCTACCATGAGCTGGACGCGCCGGAGATCCCCGACGTCGACTACGATCGGATGGTGCGCGAGCTGGAAGCGCTGGAGCGCGAGCATCCGGAGCTGGCCCGTGCCGACAGCCCGACCCAGCAGGTCGGTGCGCGCCCGTCCGGCCGCTTCCCGGAAGTGCGCCACGCGGTGCCGATGCTGTCGCTGTCCAATGCCTTCAGCGACGAGGAAGTGGCGGATTTCGTACGCCGCATCGACGAGCGCCTGGGCCGCCGCAGCCTGCGGTTCTCGGCCGAGCCGAAGATGGACGGCCTGGCGATCAGCCTGCGCTACGAGGACGGTCATTTCGTACTCGGCGCGACCCGCGGCGATGGCAGTACCGGCGAGGACGTGACGGCCAACCTGCGCGAGATCGGTGATATTCCCAAGCGGCTGCACGGCAAGGACTGGCCGGATGTGCTGGAGGTGCGTGGCGAGGTCTACATGGCCCGCGCCGACTTCGAGTCCTACAACGAGCGTGCGCGCCTGCAGGGCGGCAAGGTGCTGGCCAACCCGCGCAACGCCGCCGCCGGTTCGCTGCGCCAGCTCGACCCGAAGATCAGTGCGCAGCGCCGGCTGAGTTTCTTCGCCTACGGCACCGGCGAAGTGCAGGGCGGCGAGCTGCCGGACACCCATTCGGGCACACTGGCCCAGCTCGGTGCCTGGGGCTTCCCGGTCAGCGAGTTGTGCAAGGTGGTGGAAGGCACCGATGGCCTGCTCGGCTACTACCGCGATATCGGTGAGCGCCGCGATGGCCTGCCGTTCGATATCGATGGTGTGGTCTACAAGCTGGATGACCGCGCCGGCCAGCAGGCCATGGGCTTCGTTTCGCGTGCGCCGCGCTGGGCCATCGCGCACAAGTTCCCCGCGCAGGAACAGAGCACTACGGTAGAGGCGATCGAGATCCAGATCGGCCGCACCGGTGCTGCCACACCGGTCGCGCGGCTGGCACCGGTGGCGGTGGCCGGCGTGATCGTGTCCAACGCCACGTTGCACAACGCCGACCAGATCGCACGCCTGGATGTGCGCGTGGGTGACAGCGTGATCGTGCGCCGCGCCGGTGATGTGATTCCGGAAGTGGTCAGCGTCATCCTTGATCGCCGCCCGCCGGGCACCACGCCGTGGCAGATGCCGACGCGCTGCCCGGTGTGCGGCTCGGAAATCGTGCGCGAGGAAGGTGCTGCCGCATGGCGCTGCTCGGGCGAACTGTCCTGCCCGGCGCAGCGCAAGGAAGCCATCGCCCATTTCGCCTCGCGTCGCGCGATGGATATCGATGGCCTGGGTGACAAGTACATCGAAACTCTGGTCGACGCCGGCATCGTCAGAAGCGTGGCCGATCTGTACCGGCTCAACCGTGACCAGCTGCTGCATCTGAAGCTGGTGCTGGATGCCGAGGACCCTTCCGCACTGGCGGCTGCGCTGAAGCTGCACCTGCCCGCCGAAGGCAGTGGTGCGGTGCTCAATGCGGTGCTCAAGCTGGATGGCAACGATCCGGGCTGGCGAGCACAGGCGCTGGCACAGCCGGCCAGCTTCGAATGGAACACGAAGAAGATCGCCACCAAGTGGGCCGACAACCTGATCGCGGCGATCGATGCCAGCCGTGCGGCCACGCTGGAGCGCCTGCTGTTCGCGCTTGGCATCGAGCACGTGGGCGAGAGCACGGCCAAGGCGCTGGCGCAGTGGTTCGGTGACCTGGAGCTTATCCGCCACCTGCCGTGGCCGCTGTTCAAGCGTGTGCCGGACATCGGCGGCGAAGTGGCGCGTTCGCTGGGTCATTTCTTCGAGCAGCAGGGCAACCAGCAGGCCATCGATGACCTGCTGCAGGTCGGTCAGGTGCGCATCAGCGATGTGCATGCGCCCAGTGCCAAGCTGCGCGAAGGGCTGGATCTGGCGCAGCTGCTGGTCGAATCGGAGATCCCTGGCATCACCCGCCTGCGCGCCGAAAAACTGGTCGCTGCGCTTTCCGGCGCGCAAGCAGTGCTCGACGCCGAGCATGGCCAGTTCGTCAACGCCGGCCTGCCCGATGACACTGCACGCGGCCTGGCTGCGTGGCTCGATGCCGATGGCCATGGCGCGATGTTGCTGGCGGCCGAGAAGGCGATGCAGCAGATCCTGGCCAAGGCGCCGGCGCTGGCCGAGATCGTGGCCGGCCCGCTGGATGGGCAGACCGTGGTGCTGACCGGCACCCTGGCCCAGCTCACCCGCGATGCCGCCAAGGAACGCCTGGAAGCGCTGGGTGCCAAGGTCTCCGGCAGCGTGTCGAAGAAGACCAGCTTCGTGGTGTCCGGTACCGAGGCCGGCTCCAAGCTGGACAAGGCGCAGTCGCTGGGCGTGCCGGTATGGGACGAAGACCGCCTGCTGGCCTACCTCGCCGAACACGAATGATGACCCCGCCGGGTGCCTGGCGCCCGGCATGAAACACAAAGGAACACCGATGCAGACTGCTCCGCTGGATTTCCGCCTGGCCACCCGTGCCGACGAAGAACTGTTGATCGCGTTGATGCGCGAGTTCTATGCCGAAGACAAGATCGACTTCGACGACGCGCGCGTGCGTCGCGGCGTGGACGCGCTGCTGGCCGATCCGCGCAATGGCGAGGTGCTGCTGTGGCTGGACGAGGCCGCCGAGGTGGTGGGCTACGCAGTGATCGCGATGGGTTTCAGCCTGGAGCAGGGCGGCCACTTCATGCTGCTGGACGAGCTGTACCTGAGCCACCGCGCGCGCGGCCGCGGCCGCGGCAAGCAGGCGCTGGCCATCTGCGAACAGCGCGCTCGCGGGCGTGGCGTCAGCCGCCTGCGGCTGGAAGTGAACCACCACAACGAACTGGCCCGGCGCCTGTACCTGGCCAGTGGCTACATCGATGACACCCGCGATCTGCTGACCCTGCCGCTGGATCATCCGCGCCCGGAGGGCATCCTGTGAGCGAGGCCCTGCTGCGCGCGCTGCAGCAGCGTGCCGCGCTCAACGCGCTGGTGCGCCGCTTCTTCGCCGATCGCGATGTGCTGGAAGTGGAGACGCCGATCCTGTCGGTGGCCGGCAACACCGAGCCGAACATCGACAGCTTCCATACCGATTTCACCGGCCATGTCGATGCCGGTGGCCGCCGCCGCTGGCTGCGCACCTCGCCGGAGTATCCGCTCAAGCGCCTGCTGGCGGCGGGCGTGGGTGACTGTTACGAACTGGGCCGGGTGTTCCGCAACGGCGAGGCGGGCGGCCGACACAATCCGGAATTCACCATGCTGGAGTGGTACCGGGTCGGTTGGGACCACCATCGCCTGGTGCAGGAAACCGCCGAGCTGGTCGGCCAGGCGCTGGCCCTGGTCGGGCGCAGTGCGACGCTGCGTGTGCTCAGTTACCGCGAGCTGTTCCAGCAGTACGTGGGTGTGGATCCGTTCGATGCCGACGAGGCCGCGCTGCGTGCCGCGCTGGGCGAGGTACATATCGACCCGGTCGGGCTGACCCGCGATGACTGGCTGGATCTGCTGATGACCCATCATATCCAGCCGCATTTCGATGACGCGGTGATGACCGTGGTCCACGATTGGCCTGCCAGCCAGGCCGCACTGGCGCGCATTCGAGCCGGCACGCCGCCGCTGGCCGAGCGTTTCGAGCTTTATCTGGGGGCCGTGGAACTGGCCAACGGCTATCACGAACTGAACGACGCGCACGAACAGCGTGCGCGATTCCAGCGTGACCTGCAGCGACGCCATGAGCGGGGCCAGGTGCAACCGTCCGTGGATGAGGCGCTGCTGTCGGCGTTGCCATCGATGCCTGCCTGCGCTGGCGTGGCGGTGGGTGTCGATCGGTTGTTGATGGCGATGAGCCGCACGCCGCGTATCGCCGATGTGCTGGCCTACGACTTCGCCCACGCGTGAGCGCGGTGCGCACGTTCCTGAACATCGAAGACTGAACGGAATTCCGCGTTTCCGCGCTTGCTTCGGTAAGCAGGATGATGCTCTTATCACGGCAGATGCCGGACACTGGCACGCAGTTCATCCATTCCTGCTGGGGAAGGCTTTGGTCAAGTGGTTTGCGGTTGTCGCTGCACCGGTGTACTCCATCGCGCTCTGGGGTGCCTGGCTGCCGTCATCGGCGTCGGCCCAGCAGGCGGGCTATGACGGCGAAGTGGTGACCTGCGAATCGCGCGACATGGGCTGGGTGCATTGCGATATCGACGTCAGCAATGGCATCGACCTTGTGCGCCAGTTGTCCAGCAACAGTTGCATCCGTGGCAGCGAGTGGGGCACCGACCGCAGTGGCGTGTGGGTCACCCTTGGCTGCCGCGCAGAGTTCCGTGCGCGTCGTGCGGAAGGTGCAGCGCCTGCGGCAACGGAAGGCAAGCGCCTGGTCCGCCGTGTGGTGCGCTGCGAATCCAATGGCCGCCCGCAGAGTTGCCCGGTGCGCCTGGACGGGGCGCCGGTGCGCCTGCTGCGCCAGCTGTCGGTGCTGCCGTGCCGCGAAGGGCAGGGCTGGGGCTACAAGCGCAATGAAGTCTGGACCAGCCGTGGTTGCCAGGGCGATTTCGAAGTGGCTGACGAGGACGGCCGTTTTGTCGACGTGCCACGCCGCCTGACCTGCGAGTCGAAGTCGAAGAAGCGCCGCTTCTGTGGGGCGAGCATTTCGGTCGGCGCGATCGTTACCGAGCAGTTGTCCAGCACCCCGTGCGAGGAAGGCAACACCTGGGGCTGGAACCGCAACGGGATCTGGGTGGACGGCGGCTGCCGCGCCGAATTCTCGGTGAATTGAGCCCGGGCAGGCTCCAACCACGCGGGGCGTGGCCCTACAATGGGCCCATGAACACTGTCTCCGACATCGACTACGCCCGTTATGACCACATCCGCCCGATCCTCTGGACCGGCGATGCCCTGCAACTGCTGGACCAGCGCAAGCTGCCGTTCGTGGTCGAGCACGTGGTCTGCCATGACAGTGACGAAGTTGCCAGCGCCATCCACGCGCTGACCGTGCGTGGCGCGCCCGCGATCGGCATTGCCGCAGCGTGGGGTGTGGTGCTGGCGGCGCGGGACGTGCAGGCCGCTGATGGCGCGCATGCGCTTCAGCAGTTGGAGCCGGCGCTGCAGCGCCTGAACGCATCGCGCCCGACCGCCGTCAATCTGGCCTGGGCGCTGGCGCGCATGCGTCGCTGCCTGAACGTCGCCGGCGGCGACTGGAAGGCCCTGCTGGAAGCCGAAGCGCAGGCCATTGCCGAGGAGGACCTGGCCGCCAACCGCCACATGGGCGCGCTGGGCGCGGGCCTGATCGAGGCCGGCAGCGGCGTGCTGACCCACTGCAACACCGGCTCGCTGGCCACCGCCGGCTTCGGCACGGCACTGGGCGTGATCCGTGCCGGCATGGCCCAGCACCGCATCGCCCGCGTGTTCGCCGGCGAGACCCGTCCGTGGCTGCAGGGCGCACGCCTGACCGTGTGGGAACTGCAGCAGGATGGCATCGACGCCACCCTGATCGCCGATTCGGCAGCCTCGCACCTGATGAAGACCGGTGCGGTGCAATGGGTGATCGTCGGTGCAGACCGCATCTGCGCCAACGGCGATACCGCCAACAAGATCGGCACCTATCAGCTGGCCATCGCCGCTCGCCACCACGGGGTCAAGTTCATGGTGGTGGCGCCGTCCTCGACCGTGGACATGGAGACCGTGGACGGCAGCCAGATCGAGATCGAGCAGCGCGACCCGGGCGAGCTGTACGGCGTGGGCGGTACCCGCACCGTGGCCGAAGGCATCGCCGCCTGGAACCCGGTGTTCGACGTCACCCCGGGTGAACTGATCGATGCCATCGTGACCGAGCGCGGGGTGATCCTGAACCCGACCATCGAGAACATGCGCGCCGCCTTTGGTGGCTGAGGCACAGGGGAGGGGGCAGCGTGACCTCCGCCCCCGGTAGTGCCGGCCGCTGGCCGGTACCCCCCTAAGTTCCTGATTTGTGCCGGTAAAATCCCCGTAAATGGAGGCAGGGAGCGGCCTGTTGTGGTAGTATCCACAGGTTGAATCGAGGTTCCGGCACGACCCCCTCCCGCAGAGGGCTGCGCCGGACTGGACCGCTACCAGACAACGGAACCCGAATGGCAGAAAACGCCAAGGAAATCATCCAGGTCAACCTGGAAGACGAGATGCGCAAGAGCTACCTCGATTACGCCATGAGCGTGATCGTGGGCCGCGCGCTCCCGGATGCGCGCGATGGCCTCAAGCCGGTGCATCGCCGCGTGCTGTTCGCGATGAACGAACTCAACGCGCACAGCAACAAGCCCTACTTCAAGTCGGCGCGTATCGTCGGTGACGTCATCGGTAAGTACCACCCGCATGGCGATCAGTCGGTGTACGACACGCTGGTGCGCCTGGCACAGCCGTTCTCGCTGCGTTACATGCTGGTCGATGGCCAGGGTAACTTCGGCTCGATCGATGGCGACTCCGCCGCGGCGATGCGATACACCGAAGCGCGCATGTCGCGCCTCGCGCATGAGCTGATGGCGGACATCGACAAGGAAACCGTCGATTTCCAGCCCAACTACGACGAGAAGGAACTGGAGCCGACGGTCATGCCGACCCGGTTCCCGAACCTGCTGGTCAACGGTTCGGCCGGTATCGCGGTGGGCATGGCCACCAACATCCCGCCGCACAACCTGAGCGAATCGATCAACGCCTGCATCGCGCTGATTGATAATCCGGAAATCGATGTCGACGGCCTGATGGAGTACATCCCGGGCCCGGATTTCCCGACTGCCGGCATCATCAATGGCACTGCCGGCATCGTCGCCGGCTATCGCACCGGCCGCGGCCGTGTGCGCATCCGTGCCAAGGCCGATATCGAAGTGGCCGACAACGGCCGCGAATCGATCATCGTCACCGAAATTCCTTACCAGGTGAACAAGGCGCGTCTGATCGAGAAGATCGCCGAGCTGGTCAAGGAAAAGAAGATCGAAGGCATCAGCGAGCTGCGCGATGAGTCCGACAAGGACGGCATGCGCATCTACATCGAGATCAAGCGCGGTGAATCTGCCGAGGTTGTGCTGAACAACCTGTACCAGCAGACCCAGATGGAATCGGTGTTCGGCATCAACATGGTGGCGCTGGTCGATGGCCGCCCGCAGTTGATGAACCTCAAGCAGATGCTGGAGGCGTTCGTCCGCCACCGTCGCGAAGTGGTCACCCGTCGCACCGTGTTCGAGCTGCGCAAGGCGCGCGCCCGTGCCCACGTGCTGGAAGGCCTGACCGTTGCGCTGGCCAACATCGACGAGATGATCGAGCTGATCAAGACCTCGCCGAACCCGAATGAAGCACGCGAGCGCATGCTGGCGCGCGTGTGGGAGCCGGGCCTGGTCGGTGCGATGCTGGGTGCCGCCGGTGCCGAAGCCTCGCGCCCGGAAGACCTGCCCAAGGGCGTGGGCCTGATCGAGGGCGGCTACCAGCTGACCGAGATCCAGGCCACCCAGATCCTGGAAATGCGCCTGCACCGCCTGACCGGGCTGGAGCAGGACCGCCTGACCGACGAGTACAAGCAGCTGCTGGAAGTGATCGCCGGGCTGATCCACATCCTGGAAGATCCCGACCGCCTGCTGCAGGTGATCCGCGAGGAGCTGGTCAACGTCAAGGCCGAGTTCGGCGATGAGCGTCGTACCGAAATCCGCCACAGCGAAGAAGACCTGGACATCCTCGACCTGATCGCGCCGGAAGACGTGGTGGTCACCGTGTCGCATGCCGGTTACGTGAAGCGGCAGCCGGTGAGCGTGTACCGCGCACAGCGCCGTGGCGGCCGTGGCCGCAGTGCGGCAGCGACCAAGGAAGAGGATTTCATCGAACAGCTGTGGCTGGTCAACACGCACGATACGCTGCTGACCTTCACCAGCTCGGGCAAGGTGTTCTGGCTGCCGGTCTACCAGCTGCCCGAAGCCGGTTCGAATGCCCGCGGCCGTCCGATCATCAACTGGATCCCGCTGGAGCCGGGCGAACGCGTGCAGGCCGTGCTGCCGGTGCGCGAATACGCCGATGGCCAGTTCGTGTTCTTCGCCACCAAGAACGGTACGGTCAAGAAGACCCCGCTGGGCGAGTTCGCCTTCCGTCTGGCGCGCGGCAAGATCGCAATCAATCTGGACGAGGGCGATGCCCTGGTCGGCGTCGGCCTGACCGACGGCGAGCGCGACATCCTGCTGTTCGCCTCCAACGGCAAGACCGTGCGCTTCGGTGAAGACAAGGTCCGCTCGATGGGCCGTACCGCAACCGGCGTGCGTGGCATCAAGATGCCGGCCGGCGAGGAAGTGGTCAGCCTGATCGTGGCCGAGAGTGCCGGTGGCAGCGAGGATGAGAACGAGGACGACAACGGTGTCGAGGAAACCGCAGCCAATGGCGATGCGGTGATCGACGGCGCCGATGACGCCAGCGTGCAGTACATCCTCACCGCCACCGAGAACGGCTACGGCAAGCGTACCCCGCTGCCGGACTACCCGCGCAAGGGCCGTGGCACGCAGGGCGTGATCGGCATCCAGACCACCGAGCGCAACGGCAAGCTGGTCGCCGCGGTGCTGATGGGCTCCAGCGACGAAGTGCTGCTGATCTCCGATGGTGGCACCCTGGTGCGTACGCGTGGCTCGGAAATCAGCCGCGTCGGCCGCAACACCCAGGGCGTGACCCTGATCCGCCTGTCCAAGGACGAGAAGCTGCAGGCGGTGGAGCGCATGGATGCCTCGATCGACGAGGACGAGGACGAGGTGGCCGTCGCCGCCCCGGCCGCGACCGACGGCGCACCGGCGGCTGCCAGCAGCGAGGACGCCGCGCAGGAGTGATCCTGCCATCAGGTTGAGGTACCCGACGACGCCGGCCCTGTGCCGGCGTCGTCGTATCCGGGTGCCGCACATACGCGCGCGCTTCACGCAGGCGGTGGGATAACGGCGCATGCTGCCCCCGGAGATCGACGATGTCCGCCACGCCGCAGTCCGCTCCTGCCCCTGTTCGCGCCTCCCGGCACCCCCTTGTCACCGTGCTGTCGCTGCTGCTGGTCGTGCTCGGCCTGGTCATCGGCGGGCTCGGTGCGTGGCTGCTCAGCCTTGGCGGCTCGGCGTACTACGCCATCGCCGGGCTCGGCCTGCTGGCCAGCGGCATCCTGTTGTTCGGCAACCGCCGCAGCGGTGCATTGCTGTACGCGCTGGTGTTCATCGGCACGCTGCTGTGGACCTGGTGGGAGTCAGGCAGCGACTACTGGCGCTGGGTGCCACGGCTGGGCCTGGTGACCGCACTCGGCATCGTGCTGGCCTTGCTGGCGCCCACCTTGCACGAGCCGGTCTCCAAACGCCTGTCGCGCAGCGTGGCGGGTGTGCTGATGCTGGTGTTCGTGGCCGCCTTCGGCCTGGCCTTTGCGCCGCATGGTGAAGTGGATGGGCATCAGCCGTTCCCGGAAGGCGCGGTCAGCGCCGGACTGGAACCTACGCGTGATACCACGGGCCTGCAGCCGGCTGACCAGCCCGCCGAGGGCGACTGGCCGGCGTGGGGCCGCAGCAATGCCGCCACCCGCTATTCGCCGCTGCAGCAGATCACCCCGGCCAATGTGGCCTCGTTGCAGCCAGCCTGGCAGTTCCGTACCGGCGATATGCCCAAGAAGCGCTGGGGCGCGGAAACCACGCCGCTGAAGATCGGCGATCGCCTTTACCTGTGCACCGCGCGCAACCGCCTGATCGCACTCGATGCCGCCAGCGGCAAGGAACTGTGGCGGTTCGACCCCAAGGTGAAGGACACCTCGATTCCGTACACCGCCGCCTGCCGTGGGGTGAGCTACTACGAGCAGCCCCGCACGCCGACCATTGCCGATGCGGCATTGGCCGATGTCGCCGCCGATCTGGCGCTGCCGGAGCCGCCGCCCAGCGTCACCCGCAGTGCTGCACCGGGCAATCGCCCGGCGTGCTGGGCACGCATCATCGAAGGCACGCTGGACGGCCGCATCATCGCGGTGGACGCGGACAGCGGCCGCCCCTGCGCCAACTTCGGCAACAACGGCCAGGTCGACATCACCCTGGGCATGGGCGAGGTGCCACCGGGTTACGTGTCGATCACCTCGCCGCCGGCCATCGTGCGTGGCGTGATCGTGACCGGTCACCAGGTGCTGGACGGGCAGCGCCGTGACGCGCCGTCGGGCGTGATCCAGGCCTACGATGCCATCACCGGCAAGCTGCGCTGGGCGTGGGACATGGACCAGCCCGAGCGCAGCGGTCTGCCGCCGCGCGAGCAGACCTATACGCGCGGCACGCCCAACATGTGGACCACCGCCACCGGTGATGAGGCGCTGGGCCTGGTCTACCTGCCGCTGGGCAATTCCGCGGGTGACTACTGGAGCGGCTCACGCACGGAAAACCAGAACCGCTATGCGACGTCACTGGTGGCGATCGACGTGGCCACCGGCAAGCCGGCCTGGCATTTCCAGGCGGTGCGCAAGGATGTGTGGGACTACGACCTGGGTTCGCAGGCCAGCCTGATCGATTACCCGACCGCTGCCGGCAAAGTGCCGGCGATCCTGCTGCCGACCAAACAGGGCGACATCTACATCCTCGACCGCCGCAACGGCCAGCTTCTGACCGCGGCCGAAGAGCGCAAGGTGCCCATCGGTGGTGTTGAACCCGAGCAGCGCTCGCCCACGCAACTGTTCTCGCTGTACCACACGCTGCGTCGCGAGCATGAGCTGACCGAACGTGACATGTGGGGCATCACCCCGATCGACCAGCTGGTCTGCCGCATCCAGTTCCGCAAGGCCTACTACGAAGGGTTCTACACGCCGCCGAGCAGCGAGCGCCATTCCATCGAGTACCCCGGCTACAACGGCGGCTCGGACTGGGGCAGTGTGTCCATCGATACGCGCCGCGGCGTGATCGTGGCCAACTACAACGACATGCCGAACTACAACCGGCTGGTGCCACGCGCGGAGGCCGACCGGTTGGGCTGGCTGCCGCGCGAAAAGATCCGGTTCGACAAGGGCGGAGCAGAAGGCGCGGGTGACCCGCAGGTGGGCACGCCCTACGCCATCCAGGTCAATGCCGGTTGGCGCCTGCCGTTCACCGGTTTGCTGTGCAAGCAGCCGCCCTATGGCGGCATCCGTGCCATCGACCTGCGCACCGGCAAACTGCTGTGGGACCGTCCATTCGGCAGTGCGCGCGGCAACGGACCCTTCGGCATCCGCTCCGGCCTGCCGATCGAGATCGGCACACCGAACAATGGCGGTTCGGTGGTGACCGCCAGCGGCCTGATCTTCATCGCCGCCGCCACCGATGACCTGCTGCGCGCCATCGACCTGAGGACCGGCAAGGAGTTGTGGCATGCCAAGCTGCCCGCGGGAGGTCAGGCCAACCCGATGGTGTACGAGCAGGGCGGGCGCCAGTACGTGGTGATCATGGCCGGCGGCCACCATTTCATGGAAACCCCGAACGGCGATTACGTGATGGCGTTTGAGTTGCCCAGGTAACCGCAAGGGGGGCGGTGGGCCGCCCCCGTTGCATGACGCTGGATCACACCGTCACTACCACCTTGCCGATCTGCTCGTTCGATTCCAGGTAACGGTGTGCGTCCTGGATCTGCGCGAACGGGAATACCTTGGCGATCTTCGGCGCCAGCGTGCCCTGGTCCAGGCCGTTGACGATGAAGGCCTTGGCGCGTGCCAGCGCGGCATCGTCGGAGACGATTTCCGAGTACAGGTAACCCTTCAGCGTCAGTGACTTGCCCAGCACGTTGAACAACGGGAACGGGGTGGGTTCACTGCTCAGCGCGCCGTACTCCAGCAGGATGCCGCCACGCGCCATCGCTTCGGTCAGCGGCACGAACTGCGGGCCACCGATCGGATCGAACACCACGCGGGCACCTGCGCCGCCGGTGATGCGCGCCACTTCGGCCACCAGATCCTGCTCCTGGGTGGCGATGGCGTGGGCGGCGCCTGCATCGAGCAGGGCCTGGCGCTTGCCCGGGCCACGGGTCACAGCGATCGGCGTGGCGCCGACTGCATTGGCGATCTGGATGGCGGCCAGGCCGACGCTGCTGCTGGCGGCGGTGATGATGACGAAATCCCCGGCGGACAAGTGCGCCTGCTCCAACAGCGCCCCCCAGGCGGTGACGTACTGCATCCACACCGCGGCGGCCGTTTCAAAGTCCAGTGCCTGCGGATGCTTGACTACCAGTCGTGCCGGCACGTTGGCCAGTTCGCCGTAGGTGCCCCAGCGCGCGATATCCAGCGGCGGCACTACGCTGACCGCATCGCCCGCAGTGAATCCGCTCACTGCACTGCCGACGGCTTCAACCACGCCGGCCGCTTCGTAGCCCAGGCGGCTGGGGAACTGCGCTTCCTGCAAGTAGGCGCCGTTACGGAACATCACCTCGGCGCGGTTCAGGCCGATCGCCTTCACCCGGATCTGGACTTCGTCAGGGGCGGGGGCGGGAACGTCGATATCGTCGATGCGCAGTACATCGGCAGTGCCATATTCGTGGATGCGGACAACCTGGCTCATGGGGGGCTCCAAGGAAGGGCCGGCGAGGGCGCCGGCGAAAGGGTGAGCGCTACTGTGCGCGTAGTCTGCATCCAGAATAAGGGGTAATCTGGCGTTTCATTGAAAAACAATTGTTTGCAATGGACCTGATCGTTCCCCTGCGGGCCTTCGCCAAGGTGGCCGAGGTCGGCTCCTTCGCCGCCGCTGCCGAGGCACTGGACCTGTCGCCGCAGCTGGTCGGCAAGCACATCCAGGCGCTGGAGCAGCATCTGGGGGTGCGCCTGCTCAACCGCACCACGCGCAAGCAGAGCCTGACCGACTTCGGCCAGGCCTACCTGGCGCGGGCGCGGGTGATCCTGGAGGAAGTGGAGGGGGCCGAGCAGCTGGCCGAAGTGGCGCGCGGGCGACCGATGGGGCGCCTGCGCATCAGTGCGCCGGTCACCTTCGGCGTGCACGCGCTGGGTCCCGCGGTGGTGGCCTACATGCAGCAGTACCCGGACGTGCAGGTCGATCTGAACCTGTCCAACAGTCTGGTGGACATCGTTGAAGACGGCTACGACCTGGTGTTCCGCACTGGCGATCTGGCCGACAGTGGGCTGGTGGCGCGGCGGTTGGGGCCGTATCCGCTGGTCCTGTGTGCCTCGCCGGACTATCTGGCTTCGCGCCCGGCCATTGCCCATCCCAATGACCTGAGCCGCCACGAGTGCCTGGGCTTCGCGCATTCGATCATCCGCACCCGCTGGAGCTTTCGCGATACCGATGGCGGCGTGCTGACCGTGCCAGTGTCCAGCCGCTTCATGGTCAACCAGGCCGAGCCGCTGCTGACCGCCGCCATCGGAGGGCTGGGGCTGATCCTGCAACCGCACGAAATGCTGGCCGGAGCATTGGCGCGTGGTGAGCTGGTGGAAGTGCTGCCGGACTACGTACCGGTGTCGACCTGGATCAACCTGGTGTATCCGCGCGATCGCCAGCTGACGCCCAAGCTGCGCAGCTTCCTGGACTTCTGCGTGGCGAGATTCAGCGAACAGACGATGGCAAGGCGATAGCGGGGCCATCGGGTAGCAGGGTTTCCATCAACTGCGAAGGATCTCGCACTCACGTTGCATCCGGGGCTGTGCGCATTCCACCACGCACGCGGAGTGGATGGCAGCGCATCGATGCATTCAGCGTCACTGTTGAGGTGTTGCAGCAGAGTCCCTGGTGTCGATGCGGCGGCCGCATCCTTGGTCTAGGATGCGTCCAGGAATCCCCGCAAAGGAACTGCCATGAGGGTTGTTGGACGCCTGTTTCTCTGCAGTGCACTGGCCTGTTCGGTTCTACTGGTTACCCCGGTTTTTCCAGCAATGGGCGCCACATCTTCCGAGCGTGCACATCCACGTGCGCAGGACGCCATCGATGACTGGCTGGCGGCCTTCAACGCTGCCAGCCTCGAGGCATTGCAGGCCTTCGCCGATAGGTATGCGAAGAAGGAAGGCAGCGGTCCCGGGGACTATCTCGAATTCCGCGAAAGCACAGGCCCCTTGCGCGTACTTGAAACAATCGAGAGTGCACCCGGCCAAGCGAAGCTGCTGGTGATGGGGCAGCTGAGCGAACGTGCGATGTGGGTGACGGCGGTCATGGACCCGATCAATCCGTCGCACCTGAAGCAGTTCCAGATCGAGGGCACTGAAACGCCGGACAAGTACAAGCCGGCACGGGTTGCATTGCCTGCCCTGATGGCCGAAGCCACGGCAAAGCTGGAGGCGCTGCGGGCGCAGGACGCGCTGTCGGGCGCGTTGCAGGTGGCACAGAATGGAAAGGTGTTGCTGGACTGGCGCGGTGGCGAGGCCGATCGCACCGCTGGCATTCCAGTGGGCGTGGATACGCAGTTCCGCCTTGCGTCCTCCAACAAGATGTTCACTGCCGTGGCCATCCTGCAGCGGGTGCAGGATGGCAGGCTCAGTCTCGACGACACGATCGGCAAGCACCTGCCGGACTATCCGAACAAGGCCGTCGCCAACAGCGTGACCGTGCGCGAGCTGCTGTCACACACCAGTGGCCTGGGGGATTTCTTCGGCGACGATTTCGAGCAGTATTCCGCGTCGCTGAAGACGCTGGATGACTACGTGCAGCGCTTTGCCAAGGATGCGCCGCAGTTCACGCCCGGCAGCCAGGACAGCTACTCGAACTATGGCTTCATCGTGCTTGGGCGGATCATCGAGGCCGTCTCCGGGCAGTCGTACTATGCCTATGTGGAGCAACACATCCTGCGCCCGGCCGGCATGACCGGCACCGGCTTCGAACCGGAAACAGTGACGGTGCCACAGCGTGCCGTCGCCTATACGAAGCAGGATGGGCAATGGGTCCGTGAAACGAGGTCGCTGCCCTGGCGCGGCATGTCAGCCGGTGGTGGCTACAGCACGGTGAGCGACATGGTGAAGTTCGCCGAGGCGCTGCGCAGCGGAAAGCTGGTCTCACCTGTATTGCTGCAGCAGGCCACCACGGCGCAGAACCACAAGGGCTGGTACGGGTTCGGCTTCCTGGTGCAGGGCGAGGGCAGGGAGCATCAGTACGGCCACGAAGGCGGTGCGCCCGGATCGAACAGTGCCATCGTGGTGCTACCCGCGCAGGGCTATGTGATCGTTGGGCTGGCCAATGTCGATCCGGATGCGATCGGCAATGTGGTCAACTACATCGCGCGAAGAGTGCCGCTGTAGTCCCGAGCGACTATGCCGCAGCGATGTTGACGCTGGGGCGGGTGGCGGACCAGAATCGGGCCATGAGCCGACTTCTTCCCGTGGTGTGTCTGGTCGCCAGCATGGTGCTGCTGCTGCGTGGGGTGCACGTGATACTCAAGGGTGTTCCGGCCATGGCCAGCGAAGGTGCCAGTGCTGCGTATGCACAAGGCTACCTGCATGGACAAGCGGCAGCCGGGTGGGTGTTGATTGCCGCTGCAGCAGCCTGTGCGCTCATTGCCTGGCACAGGGCGCGCGCCCGGAAGTGAGAGACGGGCGCGTCAGCGCGGCACCCGCACCATCTTCGTCATCAAGTGTTCCACCACACCCGCCGGGTCCGCCGTGCGGCCCACATGCGTGCTCGACATCTGCACCACCGAGCTGCGCTTGGCGGTGAGGAAATGGAAGCGCGCACGCGCTGGCAGCTGTGCGATCGGCCCGGCGCTGGCATCGCCGCGGCAGATGGCCACGATCGCATCCAGCCACGGCTGCAGCGCCTCCTGGTCCAGCGCTGGGGCGAACACGTGCAGGCGTGCCGGATCGATCTCGATGGCCGCCTCCAGATGACGCGCGCCGGGACAGGAGACGATCACCCCGACGTTGATGAATTCCTCGCGCTCCACCCGCGGTACCACGCGGATGACGGCGTAGTCATACGTGTGCAGCGTGGGCACGGATGGCCTCCTGCACGAACACCGCACGCACCTTCAGGCGGTGCTTGAGGTAGTTGATATAACCCTGCCGGTAGGCCTGCGGGCTGTCGAACGCCGGTTCGTCCACCAGCCAGCTGTCCGGCACCAGGCCGACGATGCGCTCGATCTCGGCATCGGTCAGGCGCGCGGCCAGTTCGGCATCCACCTCGGCGATGCGGCTGGCGAACGACAGCAGCACATGGTCGCGGATCAGCACGAACGGCTTCTCGCAGGCATCGCCGGCGTTGGCCCAGTCGTGATGGAAGTACATGGCCGCACCGTGGTCGATCAGGTATAGCTTGCGGTGCCACACCATCAGGTTGGGGTTGCGCGTGGTGCGATCGACATTGCTGGTGAACGCATCGAACCAGACGATGCGCGAGGCCAGGTCGGCATCCACCGGCATCGCCGCCGGGTCGTAGTTGATCGCACCGGGCAGGTAGTCCAGGCCCAGGTTCAAACCTTCACTGGCGCGTATCAGTTCCTGGATCTCCGGGTCGGGCTCGGTGCGGGCGAACTCGCGGTCCAGCTCCACGAACAGGATCTCCGGAATCGGCAGGCCCAGCGTGCGCGCCATCTCGCCGGCGATCAGCTCGGCGATCAGCGCCTTCGGGCCCTGGCCGGCGCCACGGAACTTCAGCACGGCCATGCCGTCGTCGTCGGTCTCGACCACGGCCGGCAGGGAGCCACCTTCCCGCAAGGGGGTGATGTAGCGGAGGGCATGTACGGTGCGCATGCGCGCATTCTAGCGTGGGTGCCGCCAAGGGAGCGCCGGGCGCGTCCCGGCGGCTCCATGTCGTTCCCCGTCAGTGCGTCAGCGCGCCGCGCTGCTGCTCCTGCACGCGGACCTGTTCCTGCGTGGCCTGATCGGCCTGCCGCTGGTTGACCACGGCAAGCGTATCCAGGCTGTCCTGCACAGGGCGCTGGGCGGCCTCGGCAGTGGGTGATGAGGCGCGCAGCGAGGCCGGATCATCCAGCGGCCCCTTCACCACAAAGATGTTCTGTGCCGCGCCCACACCCTCGGTCTGGCGGCTGAGCACCACATGGTCGACGCGGTCCAGCCCGTTTTCGCGGGCCAGCACCAGCAGGCTGGCACTCAGGCGCTCGCTGGACGCATCGAAACTGCGTCCGTTGGCAGCATCCAGCTCAGCTACCTTGCCGCGGATCTGCTCGTGCAGCGAACGGTCACGGCCTTCCGCAAGCAGCGTCGGTAAGCCATCGCCCTCCACCGCATGCTGTGTGGTGATCGGCACATGCGTATGCGTGCCCTCAGTGTGGTTGAAGTAATGCAGCGTCGACGGCGAGGTACTGGTATCGAAGTAGGGCTGGCGCGGGGGCGAGCCCTCGCCGAGGTTGAGCCCGTTCTGCTCCAGCAGGCGCTCATCCAGGCCCAGCTTCTTCATGTTCACTTCCATCCGGCTGACGCCATCGGGCGCTGGATTCGCGGCCTCGTATTCGCTGGCCAGTCCGATCGCCAGGGCGCCGTAGAAATTCTGGTAGTCCGAATTCCCATGATGGCCCAGGCCGGTGCTGACGCCCTGATCGTAATAGTGCCTGGCCATTCCCTCGATGTTGGCTGCGGTGGGGGAGATGGTCAGGTCCGCATTGAGGGTCAGCTCCGGGTGCGGGGCATAGGTGATCGGCGGGCCGGGTCGCGACTGGATGACATCTGTCGAGCGGGTGCTGGCTTCATACAGGTCGCGCAGGGTAGCGTCCGGGTTGTTGGCACGTACCTGGCTGACCAGCGCATTCCAGCCTGCGATGTTCGAAGAAGCCTCATCGCGGCGGTTGGCCGCGAGCAGGGTGCCGATGGCCTCGGTGTAATCATGGCTCGTTGTACGGCCCGCGACCTGCTCCACGTCGGCTTCGAACTGCACGTAGGCGCGCTCGACATCAGCATCGTTGAAGCCGTGCTGGATCTCGTGACCGAGCACAAAGGCAACCTCGGCCGCGTCGAACCTGTCCGGGGCCGCCGGGGTCGACAAGCTGCTGGCGGGCAGGTTGATGGATTTCGTGCCGGTCTCGTAGGTGCCGCCCGCGTTGCTTGTGGCGGGCAACAGTTCGAAGCGTTCCAGATAGCCTGCCGCGATGGCGGCGTCCACCTGCTTTGCCAGCACGGGCGAGCCCGCGATGACGTTGCGCAGGTTGTCGACCTGGTCGCTGGTGACGTCGGTCTTGCCAGCGAACTCGCCCAGCAGGCGTTCCGTTTCTGCGGAAAGGATCGTCATTGATGGCTCCCCTTACTGCACGGTGACAAGACGCACGCAGGCATGCGTGGCGTCGCCGAGGGCGTGAGGGTTCTCGGGCATGGTGTCGACCTTGATGCTCAGCTGCGGTCGATCGAAGCGGTCGTAGATCACCCGGCCGTGTTCGCCGCGCACCGTCTCGCGCTTGAAGCCGGCGGCATCCAGTGCGGAAGCGAAGTGGTTGAAGTCGACCTGGCAGATCGCCGCAGCCGAGGCCTTGCGATCGCTGCTGGTGTCCATGAAGTTCAGGTCCAGCCGCGCGTCGGCAGTGCCGGCCCGCTGCACTTCCAGTCCATAGCCCCATTCCGGTGTCAGCGTGCCGCCATAGCCGAAGTGGCCGGGGCCGAAGACCTGCGCCGGCGCCTGCATCGCTGCGGACAGGCGCTCAGCGGTGAGCTCGCGGGTGGAGGTCGTGACCTTGATCAGGTCCAGCAGGCGCAGCAGCAACTGCTCGGCATTGAGCGGGGAGGGCGAAGTGGTCTCGGATACGGCGGGGGGCATGGTGTCGGTTCCTTGAGAAGTCGGCGTGCGGTCGGCGGCATGTGCGCAGGCGCAGAGCGCGGCCGCTGAAAGTGCGAGCGTCCACGGTCGTATGAATGCGTACCGGGGCATGTGCGATCCTTGCAGATTGAAGGCTGACCCTAGGGCCAGCCGGATGAAGCAGAGGTTAAGCGTAATCGAGGCATCCGAATGCGTTACAAAAGGTGAACGGGTGCGCATTCTTCACTTGACCATTCCGGGCGCGATGTCAGCATCGGGTCCATGGAGCATCAACTTCGCGTGTGACCTTCAACAGGAGGCCGTCATGCAACAACTGCGCAGCTGTCACGCTTTACCCTGCATGCAATGCAACGCGTGGTGTTGACCCTGGTCTGATACGGCCACTTTGCCGGCACGGATGGCCGCCACCCACAGCATCTGCCACTGTTCACCCGATGCGGTCCCGGCATGCTCTTGCCGGCCCTGCAATACAGACATACGCCCGCCAGATTGTCCTCTGCGTTGCCCGATGGCCTTCGCAGCGCGGAGGCTGGCTTGTCCATGATGATCCTGCAGGCTTTGGAGGTGCACCGATGAGCGACCAATACGAACGAATGCTGCCGGCCTTGGACGATGCCAAGGTCGAGGAAATGATCGGAAAACTGGTGCTGGTCGGGGTGACCCGCTACGGCGGCGACGGCCAGGTGCAGGGACTGGAGCAGTACGCGGGAACGGTGCTGCGCATCAGTGCCGATGAAGGCGTGGTGCTGGCCGACGAGAACGATGGCCACGAGCGTTACCTGCCGCCGATGCTCGACCAGTACCTGCCGGCCCAGCCGGGAGAGTACCGGATGAGCAACAGCGGCATGATCGTGGTCGACCCGGACTATCTCACCGCCTGGGACCTGCACGCCCAGCAGTAGTGCCAGGCCATGCCTGGCAGGTGCCGGCAGCTCCCCGGCACCTGCCGGAGCTGCACTTTGCCCCATCCGGCCACTAGCCCTTCCGGCCCATTCACGACAACCCCTGCGGTGCTAGATTCGGGGCCATGCCCGATTCCGGGTACCCATTCACACCCCAGGGGATAAGGATGCTGATCCGTCGAACCTCTCTGGCAGCGGCCGTTGCCGTTGCCACCGTCGGCCTGCTGGCCGCTGGCCCGGCGCTTGCCGATTACGCGAAGCCGCCGGAGCACCTGCTCAAGGTGCTGAAGGCACCGCCGCCGCCAGCACCGAACGTGGCCCCGGGCGGCCAGCGCCTGCTGCTGACCACCGCGCAGACCTATCCGTCGATCAGCCGCGTCGCCCAGCCGTACCTGAAGCTGGCCGGCGTTCGGCTGGAGCCGAAGAACCGCAGTCGGCATGACACCCCCGGCGGCTACGGTATTCCGGCCTGCGTGGCCGACTTCACCCTGGTCGATATCGGCAGCAGCAAGGAGACCAAGGTCAACCTGCCGCAGGGCTGCGCCACCGGCGCGCTGTGGTCGGCCGATGGCAGCCACTTCGCCTTCCAGAATGCGGTCGATACCAGCGTGCAGCTGTGGGTGGGCGATGCGGCCACCGGCCAGGTGAAGCAGGTGCCGAACGTACAGCTGAACCCGATCTTCGGCTACACCGTGCAGTGGCTGGGTGGCAGCCAGAACCTTCTGGTGAAACTGGTGCCGGCCAATCAGGGTCCGGCGCCGTCCAACGGCGGCGTGCCGACCGGTCCGGATGCGCAGGAGTCGCTGGGCAGCAGCGGCGAGAGCAGCACCTATGAAGCTCGCGACACGCTGACCAGCGTGCATGACGAGAAGCTGTTCGCCTACTACGGCGCTTCGCAGCTGGCCGTGGTCGATACCGCCGCGGGCAGCGTGCGCCCGGTCGGGCAGCCTGCGCTGTTCAACGAGGTCAGCGCCGCGCCCGATGGCGTGCACGTGCTGACCGAATCGATCAAGGCGCCGTACTCACATGCGGTGACCTATCAGCGCTTCGCCAATGATGTGGCGGTGCTTGACGTAAGCAATGGCCGCAGCACGCCGATCGCCAGCCTGCCGCTGGCGGATCGCGTGCCGGTGCACGGCGTACCGGAAGGCCCGCGCGGTTTCGACTGGCGGGCCACCGATCCGGCGACCCTGGTCTATGCCGAAGCGCTGGACAAGGGCGACTGGAAGGTCAGCGTACCGCACCGTGACCGCGTGCTGATGCTGAAGGCCCCGTTCAACGGCAAGCCGACCGAAATCACCCGTACCGCGCAGCGTTTTGAAGGGTTTGCGTGGACCGCCGATCCGGCCGTAGCCTTCCAGTACGAGAACGACGAGAACCGCCACTGGATGCAGACCCGCATCGTCGATGTGGACCAGCCGAAGAAGGAAGGCCGCCTGCTGTGGGACATGTCCAGCGATGAGCTGTACGGCAATCCCGGCAACCTGGTGTTCACCCGTCTGCCGAATGGTGCGCAGGTCGTGCGCCGTGAGGGCAACCACGTGTTCCTCAGCGGCCGTGGCGCCTCGCCGCAGGGCGATCGTCCGTTCCTCGACCGCCTGGACCTGGGCACGCTGAAGAGCGAGCGCCTGTTCCGTAGCAGTGCCGACGCCTACGAACAGTTCCTCGGCTTCAGCAACACGCAGGGGCGCTACCTGACCTGGCACCAGTCGGTGATCGATCCGCCGAACGCCTTCATCCGCCAGCAGGGGGAGGCAGTGGCCGATGCGAAGGCCGGCGAGGCGCAGTTCGCGTCGACCACGACCGCGCTGACCAAACTGGTCGACCCGACCCCGGAAGTGCGCCAGATCAAGAAGCAGCTGGTGACCTACAAGCGTGCCGATGGCGTGGACCTGTCGTTCACCCTGTACACGCCGCCGGGCTACAAGGAGGGCCAGCGCGTGCCGGCGATCCTGTACGCCTACCCGGCCGACTTCGCCAATGCCGCGCAGGCCGGCCAGGTGTCTGGTTCGCAGCAGACCTTCACCCGCCTGCAACCCTACCGCCTGATGCTGCTGGCCGGCTACGCGATCATCGACAACGCCTCGTTCCCGATCGTGGGTGACCCGAAGAACGCTTACGACACCTACCTGGAGCAGTTGGAAGCCGACGCCAAGGCAGCGGTGGACAAGGCCGTGGACATGGGCGTGGTCGACCGCAACCGCATCGGCGTGACCGGTCACAGCCACGGCGGCCTGATGACCGCCAACCTGATCGCGCACACCAACCTGTTCAAGGCCGGCGTGGCGACCAGCGGTTCGTACAACAAGACCTTCACCCCGTTCGGCTTCCAGAACGAGCGTCGCTCGGTATGGCAGGCGCAGGACGTGTACCTGAAGGCCTCGCCGTTCTTCTATGCCGACAAGATCAAGCTGCCGCTGCTGCTGGTCCACGGTGAGGATGACGCCAACCCGGGTACCGAACCGTTCCAGTCGCGCAAGCTGTACCAGGCCATTCGTGGCAACGGCGGTACCACCCGCCTGGTGATGCTGCCGAACGAACCGCACTGGTACACCGCGCTGGAGTCCAACGAGCAGCTGGTGTCGGAGATGCTGAACTGGTTCGACACCTACGTGAAGAACGCCAAGTAGCGTCGAGCGTGCTCGACTGCTTTGCAGAAGGCCGCCTTCGGGCGGCCTTCCTGCATCCTGTAGAGCCGCGCCATGCTCGGCTGCTGTTCGACAGAGATAGGAAAGTCTCATGAAGGCATGGATGTTGGTACTGGCCACGTTGTTGGTTTCTCCCGTGGCAATGGCGGTGCAGCCCCGGATGAGCGTGCACGTGACGTACGACTGGTCTGGTTGGGGTTCTGTATCTGAGCGCTGGGTCATCCGGCGCGATGCCTATGGCTTGACCACCCGTGTACAGGTGGTTGATGCGCCCGACGTCCAGCCGCGTTTGCCGGAGCTTCTGCCGTTCGGCGCGCTGTCAGCGTTCGAGGCCGCGCTGCGGGCAGCACCGTTGACCAGGGACGCCACGGTGGATCTGATCACTTCGCAGCTGGACCGGCCCGCGATACTCAAGCTGGATCCGGAGCTGCGCAGCATGCCGCCGGCCAGATGTTCGTTTGCCCAGCAGCAGGCCTGGGCACGGCAAGCTCTGGCCGGGCAGGGTTTGCAGGAGCGCGTTGCAGAACACTTCAACAGTCTCCGGACCGATGACTATCCCATCATGACCGTGGTCGTATCCCGGCTGGGCCACCCGGATACCGTCTTGGTGTCCACCTCCCAGCACACGATGATGCTGCCTTGGAAGCGCCTGTCGTCGGCGGACTTCGATCAGCAGGTTCTGGAAGGTGCTCAGGAAGAGTGGCGTCCGGCGTTGAGCGATGCATTGATGGGGCTGCTACCTGGGGGAGAACCCACACGCGAACGCTTCAAGATCGCTTGGTTTCAGAACAGATTACGCGGCGACCTTGCCTTGGAGGCGCTGCGTTGTGGAACCCTGCGCTAGGAAACGGCAGATTGATCATCCATGGATGCTCTGCAATCAACTGTGGAGACTCGGTAACGACGTGTTACCGGCACATTCGCATGCCACGCAAATGGTCTAGGCTGAACCTGATCGCTCGTTCCAGGTCGGTGCAATGAAAGCCATTCTCCTTGCTGCAACGTTGTCGTTGGCCCAGGTTTCAACGGCATATGCTCAGTCGTTTCCCGCTGAGCTGACGCAATTGGGCATCATCGCCGGCATGCCTTACGCCAAGGCCAAGCGCCTGCTGGATGCCGCAGGCTGGCAGGCGAAACCTGCGCAGGGCGCGCCGGAGTCGCTGGAGGGCTTTCCGGAAGTCGGATGCCATAAGGACGGAAAGCAGTGTGCGACGACCTTCGAAAAGGACGGTCAACAGATCGCGGTGCGGCTGGGTACTACCCTGGCAGGGCAGCCGTTCGTGCAGAGCGCTGACTGAGCACCCGCCCTCACGCCAGCGGTAGGCGGTCCTGCGCGTGGGATAACCCGTCATGCAGGTCGCGCACGTGCTCGGCCTTGGCATGCACCCGGGTGGTATCGCCGAAACTGCGTAGATAAGCGCAGGCTGCGAAGCCGGCGCTCTTCTTTTCGTACTCGGCAATCCAGGCCAATCGATCCGGATTGTTGGCCTGTTCGGATGACCACGCGGCCACTGGTGGGCGGATGCGGTACTTCAGGCCGACGCGCCACGGCTTCGGTGTCAGTCGCGCACGGAAGCAATGCTGCAGCCGGCACATGCGCGCGTACAGGGTATCGGTGCCCAGTGCCTTGAAGAATGCCTGCAGCTGCTCGTCCTCCGGGGAGAACGTGGCATGCATCGCCAGTACGCGCAGTCCCGCAGGCGTCCGGTAGGCGCGCAGATGCCAGTGGGGGTGTTGTTCGCTGAAGGCTTCCACGCGTCGCAGCGCCAACCCCTCGGCGCCCCCGGCGGCGGCCAGCCGCTGCCTGCGGCGCATCAGCAATGCGGCATTGACCAGAACCACCGCCGCCACGCCCAGCACCAGTCCCACCAGCCAATGCCACAGCAGCGTGCCGGTGACGGCGCCGGCAAGCAGCACGACCGCCGCAACGATGGCTGGCATCACGCAGCCGGCTGGCGGCTGCGCATGGTCGATGTCGGCGAACAGTACGTCCGGGCTGTTGAGGCACAGTGCGCCATAGCTGTTGCGGGTGATGACGACGTCGCCGTCGCGCTGCACGATCTGCTCGCGGATCGGCACGCCTTCCACGCCGTAGTTGCTGCGCACTTCGCGACGCGGCAGCACCTGTCCGGCGAGGATGGCATTGAGGGCTTCATTGGCGCGGCGGTCGGCGTGCACCTGCGCCTCGGCAGGGCCTTCGTCGGACCAGCCGAAGCGGCGCACCACCACCGGCCGGCCACGGAAACGGGCCTGCAGGCGGGCTTCGGCCCAGTAGGCGGGAACGATCATCATCGCGGGGTGCTCTATCTTCCGTGGCAGGTGCCAACGCGAGTCTGGCACAGCGCCGGGGTGCCCGCATCTGCTTGCTGCGGCGGCCGGGCCGGAGTGATAGATTGCGCGCTTCGCATGCACTCCACCAAGGACGGAGCGATGTCCATGATCCTGCGCGGCCTGTTGGCCCTGGCCTGTGCCGGGGTGGTTGGCATGGCCACGGCGGCGGCACCGGCCGGGCCGCAGATTGTCACTGACGATGTCAGCCGTTTCTACGCGCTGTACGACAACGCAGGTGGCAAACCCAGCGTTGCGCAGTTGCGTGGCTACATGGCCGAGGGTTCGGCGGGCCTGGCCGAGCTGGCCAAGGCGCGCCGGGTCACCCCCGAGCGCATTGCCGAGTCCGTCGCCAGCCAGCCGGAGCTGTATGTGCAGGGGCGAAGCTGCCTGGCCGAACTGCCGGCGGTGAAACAACGTCTGACGCAGGTGTTTTC
Source organism: Stenotrophomonas sp. TWI1409 (assembly GCF_039673015.1). Classification (NCBI taxonomy): domain Bacteria; kingdom Pseudomonadati; phylum Pseudomonadota; class Gammaproteobacteria; order Lysobacterales; family Lysobacteraceae; genus Stenotrophomonas; species Stenotrophomonas sp. TWI1409. Next base: position 101,232 of record NZ_JBDJKU010000003.1, on the reverse strand, counting down.
CAACCTGCAGGCCATCTATCCGCAGGCTGCGTTTCCGCCGGTGACCATCGCCGTCGGCCGTGGTCGTCCGGTAGGGTTGACCTCGAAAAGCGGCGTGATCATCGGCCTGGAAGCGCTGTGCGCAGCCGATTTCATGAATCCCAATGTGCAGGACCGCTTCGTGCATGTGATCGCGCACGAGTACGTGCACATCCAGCAGACCGGCCTGACCGACTTCGAGCCGGGCGACCCGCATGCGACCGTGCTGCGTGTTTCGTTGGGCGAGGGCATTGCTGAGTTCATCGCCGAACTGATTTCCGGCAACGTCGGCAACGGGCGCCATGCGGCCTGGACCCGTGGTCGGGAAGTGCATATCGAAAGCGCATTCGCGCTGGATCTGGACAGCACCGATCTGTCGCCGTGGCTGTACAACTACAAGCCCGGTTCGCAGGAGCCCTATGATCTCGGGTACTGGGTGGGATACCGCATCGCCAAGGCCTATTACCTGCAGGCCAAGAACAAGCGTGACGCGGTGCGTGCGCTGATCCAGCAGGACAACCCGAAGGCGATCCTGGCCGCCAGCGGCTGGACGCCGGGTATGTGGATGCCGGCGAAAGTCACGGGTGTGGCGGCGCGTACGGCTGCACGCTGAGCACAGGGTGGGGCGTTAGACTGCTGAAGATGATTTCTGGAGTACCCGCATGCGTGGACCTGTTGAGCTTGCCACTGCCACTGTCGTGACGTTGGGCCTCGCGTTGGCTTCTCCGCTGGACGCCGCTGAGGCCGTCGCCGTCAACCCGCTACTGCAGACGCCCATCGACCGGCTACGCCCCGACGAAGTGCGCTTCATGCAGCAGCGCCTGGCCGATTGGCCGGAGCTGCAACGCTATCGTGATGCCAATGCGCGCCTACCTGATGCGGTGCCCGGCCAGCCGCGCGTGGTGTTCTTCGGTGACTCCATCACCAAGGGCTGGGGCAGGGAAGGCAGTGCCGGTTTCTTCCCCGGCAAGGGCTGGCTCAACCGCGGCATCAGCGGCCAGACCACGGCGCAGATGCTGGTGCGTTTCCCGCAGGACGTACTGGCACTGAAGCCACAGGTGGTGGTGATCCTGGCCGGCACCAACGACATTGCAGGCAACACTGGCCCATCCACGCAGGCGATGATCGAAGACAACCTGCACGCGATGGTGGACCTTGCCCGTGCACATGGCATCGCCGTAGTACTGGCATCAGTGCTGCCGGTCAGCGATTACCCGTGGCTGCCGGGCACAGCACCTGCGCCCAAGGTGCGTGCATTGAACACGGCATTGAAGCGCTATGCCGATGCACAGCAGCTGGTCTATCTGGACTACTACACGCCGATGGCCAATGCAATCGGCGGACTGGACCCGCAGTTGGCGGAGGACGGCGTGCATCCTACGGCGAAGGGCTATGCGGTGATGGCGCCGTTGGCCGAGGCGGCGGTCAAGCGCGCGCTGCAGCAGAAGTAGCTTCTGCGGGCAGACTCGCCAGCAACCACTCGCAGAAACTGATCACCAGCGGATCGGCTGCACTCTCCTCATGTACCAGCCAACTCCAGCGTGGGCCGCGCACGCGTGCATCATCCAATGGTTGCAGCAGGCCTTGTTCGCAGGCTCGGGCTGCCAGCAGCTCGCTGACCAAGGCGATACCCAGCCCTTGGCACGCGGCATCCAATAGTTGCCCAGGCTCGGAGAAATTCATTCCCTCGCGGCGCTGGCCGACATCGGCGCCACCCTGTACCTGCCATTGGCTCCAGTCCATCTCACGCTCGCCATGCAGGGTGAGACGTTCGTGCACGGGCGTCGCCAGCAGCTTGGGATGGCAGGCCGGATAGAGACGATCCTGCAGCAGCACGCGATGCTGGCACTGCGCCTGTGAGTCGAGGTCATCACGTACCGCTACGTCCAGCGTCTGCGTGGTCATGTCCGGCGCTTCCTCGCTGGTCAGCAGCCACAGATCGGCGTCGGGATGCAGCCGGTGAAAGCTGGCCAGGCGTGGCACCAGCCAATGCCGAGCAAAGGCCGGGCTGGCGTTGACGATCAGTTGATTGGGCTTGCGGTACTGATCGAGCCGGCGGATGCCGCTGGCCAGCTGCCGCAGCAGCGCCTGCGTTGTTTCCAGCAGGTCGATGCCGGCATCGGTGAGGGTGACGCTGCGGCCCTGCCGGAAGAACAACGGCTGCTGCAGCGACGCTTCCAGGCCCCGGATCTGCTGGCTGATGGCCGACTGGGTCAGGTGCAGTTCCTCCGCCGCACGGTGGAAACTGCCGAGCCGGGCGGCAGCCTCGAAACCCCGCAGGGCGTTCAGTGGTGGCCAGTGCTTGAGCATTTAAGATAAGTAGAACTGTTCAATTGATGGCTGAATCTATCGTTTGTTCTTATGTGTCGGCAAGCGCAGCATAGCGCCCATCCCACACCGGCCATGGAGCCTGTCATGAGCAACCGTCGTCACTTCCTCACCCAGCTGGCGGGCGCCGCCGGCCTTGGCGGCTTGGCTGCTCTGGGCCTGGCCGGGCTGCCGGGTCGCGTGGCTGCAGCAGGGCCAGGTGCGGGGACTTGGCGCATGCCGGACGAGCACGGCCCACAGGAACGCGTGTTCCTTGCCTTCGCCGCGCAGCCGAGGGTGTGGGGCGCGCAGGCCGATGCGGTGAACACCGCCGTGGCGCGGCTGGCCCGTACCATCGCCCGCCACCAGCCGGTCAGCGTGCTGTGCCGCCCGACGCAGTTGAAGCAGGCGCAGGATCGCTGTGGCCGCGACAACATCGAGTTCCTCGAGGTGCCGCTGGATGACATCTGGGTGCGCGATTACGGTGGTTGCTTCGTCACCAATGACAAGGGCGGCCTGGGCCTGGTCGACTTCAACTTCAACGGCTGGGGTGGCAAGCAGAGCGCGCGCAACGATGGCGCGGTGGCGCCGTGGCTGGCGCAGGTGACTGGCGCGACGCTGCTGGAAAGCGATCTGGTGGGCGAGGGCGGTGGCATCGAAGTCGATGGCCATGGTACGGCCATCCTCACCGAAAGCTGCTGGGTCAACCGCAACCGCAATCCGGACTGGTCGCGCGCGGATATCGAGGCCGAGCTGAAGCATCACCTGGGCCTGCGCAAGGTGATCTGGCTGCCCGGCATCGCCGGCAAGGACATCACCGATGCGCACGTGGACTTCTATGCGCGCTTCGTACGCCCGGGCGTGGTGATCGCCAATCTGGACAACGATCCGGAGTCCTACGATTACGACCTGACCCGCGAGCATCTGCGGATCCTGCGCGGGGCCACCGATGCCGATGGCCGTCGCCTGCAGGTGCATACGCTGCCGCCGCCGCTGGACGGGCGCGATAACGTGCATACCCGCGACAACGATGATCTTGCGATGGGCTACATCAACTACCTGCCGATCAACGGCGCGGTGGTCGCGCCGCAGTTCGGTGACGACGAAGCCGATGGATTCTGCCGCGAACTACTGGAAGACATGTATCCCGGCCGCGTGATCGAGCAGGTGGATATCGATGCCATCGCCGGTGGCGGTGGCGGCATCCATTGCGTGACCAAGAACATGCCGAAGGTGTAGTCCACTGTTGCGTTGACGCGCCGGAGGTCATGTCATGATGCTCCAGATACACATGCTCGGGGGAGCAGATGGATCTGGATACGGGTATATGGAGTGGATTGGTCGGCGGCAGTATCGCCACGATGATTGCACGGCGAGCTGCCGGTCGACTTCCCAGTCACTACCGCGGCCATAGTCTGGTCTACCTGCGACGCCGCCATCGCGCTTCCATCTGGAGTGCAAACGCGCTTTTCCTGCTCGGGTTGATCAGCGGCCTGTTGATCTGGCCGTTGGGTCACTACGCCAGTACGGATTCACTTCCATTGCTGCTGGCTACCGGCATGAGTTGCGGTCTGCCGCTGTTGGCGCTGCTGCTGATTCCCTGGATGACCCGCCGTCCGATCCGTGAGGCATGGGTGATCTTCGGCTATTCGCAGGGTGGGCCGGTGTGGTTGATCTACTCGATCCTGCTGGCAGGCGTCGCCTGTGGTGTGGTCGGAGTTTTGCGGCTGCCGGGCTGAGGCGGCAGCACCTGCATGGCGCGCACATCCAGCCCGCTCAGGCGTCGTCCTGCTTCAACGCCGCATCGGCAGCCAGCAGCGCCTCGGCGGCTGCACTGAGCGGCGGCGACGGCGGGGCGACCACGCCGATCGCTTCCATCATCTTCGGCATGCCCAGGAACTGCCGCGCGCGGCGGTCGTAGATGCCGGTGACCAGCAGCGCGCGCGTGGCGATCTTCTGCTCGGCCCCGATCAGCACGCGCTGCTCCATGATGCCGCGCGAGCCGACCCAGCCCACCAGCCGCGTTTCCAGGGTGAAGCGCTGGAACGGCTTCAGCTCGCGGCGGAACTGGATGGTGCCGGCGCCGACGATCGGTGCCCACTTCTCGCGCAGCGCCACCCGTCCCAGGCCCATGCGCAGGATCAGGTCCAGCCGGCCCAGGTCGAAGATGTTCCAGTAGCGGCCGTTGGTCATGTGCAGGTTGCTGTCCAGGTCATTGGGCAGTACCCGGAACTGCAGCCGCGAGACCCCGAATGGGGCCTCCAGCTTGGGCCGGAACAGGCTGCACAGCAGCAGATGGAGCAGGCGGAACCAGAGATTCATGGTTATGACGACTGTTATAGAATCGCCGGTACGCTAATCTATGACGACTGTCCTGGCAAGGAGCCTGCCGTGAGCCCGCGTACGTCTGATGCGCCACAACGCGTGATTGATGCTGCGGCACAGATGCTGGCGCGTGTGGGCCTCAATGCCACCAGCATCCGTGAGGTTACCAAGCTTGCCGAGGCGCCGCTGGGCTCCACCTATCACCACTTTCCCGGCGGCAAGCAGGAGCTGTTGGCGCGTGCCACCCATATGGCCGGCGACAAGGTCGAAGCGTTGCTGGTGGAGCTGCTGAAAGGTGGGGCGGTGCAGGGCCTGCAGCAGTTCCTGACGATGTGGCGCGAGCGCCTGCTGCGCTCCGGGTTCCGCGCCGGCTGCCCGGTGCTGGCCGCTGCGGTGGAGGAGCCGGTTGACGCGGTGCACAGCCAGCCGCGCGCGGCAGCTGCAGAGGTATTCGCGCGCTGGCAGGGCCATCTGGCCGCAGCGTTCGTCGCCGACGGACACGATCCGGCCGCCGCAGGTGGGCTGGCCAGTCTGGTGATTGCCAGCGTGGAAGGTGCGGTGGCGATGTGCCGCGCTCTGCAGGACATCGCCCCGTTCGACCAGGTGGCCGCGCAGTTGTTGAAGGCCGCCGCGCGGCCTTGATCCGGCGGCACGGTCGCGGGAGACTCGGCGCAGGCCCTGACTGGACGCCGCCATGGACGAATCGCACTGCCGCCACCTGATTGAGCACTACCTGCAGGCCTACAACCGCTTCGACATCGACGCCATGCTGGCGGTGCTGGCGCATAACGTGCGTTTCGAGAACCACAGCGGCAGCCAGCTGACGATGGTCACCGAAGGCATCGATGCCTTCGGCGAACTGGCACGGCAATCGGCGCCGTTGTTCCGCGAGCGCGAGCAGCGGTTGCTCGAGTTGACCTTCGAGGATGGCATGGCGCTGGCCAGCATCGGCTGGCGTGGCGTGTTCGCGCAGGACATTCCCGATGGTCCCAGTGCGGGCACGGAACTGGCCCTGCAGGGACGCAGCGAGTTCGCTTTTGAGGACGGTCGCATCGTGCGGATCATCGACCGCAGCTGAGGATCGATGGCATAGGTCCGCCGTCTGGACAGCGGACCTGCCCGCGGTAGAATCCGCCCATCACCACCTACGCGTGCCCGGCAAGGATGTCCGCATGCTGCATCAGGCTCTTGAGCCCCCATGCTCCACGAGCTGTAGCGGCGCATGTGGATGGCCGAGCCCAGTTTTTCGTTCCTGGCCTACCCTGCGCTATGATCCGCGCCAAGGCCAAGGTATGTGGCCGGCTGTCAACCACCACTGACGAGGAAGAGCGCATGGATGTCGCTGCACACCGCAACAGGACGTTGTTTCGTTGGACCATGATGGTGCTGCTGGCTGTGTTGTTGCCGTTTGCAGCACTGGCACAGCCTGCAGCCGGGCAGGCCGATGGCGCCGAAGCCGCCACCACCGCTACGGAAGAGGCGCAATGCCGCGCCTGCGCTTATGAGCGCATTGGGCCCAAGGTCGATATCGGCCTGGTGGCCCTGATTTCGCTGCTGGTGGTGGGCCTGCTGGTGGCGGTATCCCGCGAATGGGGCACCACCTCGCAACGATGGACCTGCCGCACGCTGGCCCTGTTGCTGGTGGGTGTCGGTGTGGCGTTGCTGTGGTGGGCTGGCAGCGTCGTCTACCTGGGCTACAACCCGTGGCAGGAAATGGCCGCCCCCGTCGATGGCTCGCTCACATCGACACTGCTCACTACCTCACCGAAGTGGCTGGCGGCGATGGTGCTGATCGGCTTCGCGCCTTCCATCTGGAAACGCAGCGAGCGCCTGCCGGCGTGGCGCATCAGCTGACATTGAAACGGCGGCGCTGGATCACACCCGGCGCCGCCCGCGGTCATCATTCAAAGCGCAAACGCACACCAGCGTAGATGCCACGGCCTTCGCCCGGCGTCGAGCGGGCGACATCCTTGCCGGCGTCGTCGTAGCCCGGCGTAACCGTGGCGGCATAGTGGCGGTTGCCGATGTTGCGCATCTCCGCCCAGGCCTGCCAGCGGCCACCGGGTGCGTCGTAGCCGATGCGGCTGCCGAAGATCACATGGCTGTCGGCCCAGTAGCTGTTGGCGTAGTCCACGGCGATGCGCGAGGCGTATTCGGAATTGAGCGCAGCGTACAGGCCGGACGCGTGATCGAAGCGCAGCTCGGCCTGGTAGCTGTGCAGTGGCAGGCCGGGCAGGCGGTTGCTGCCGAAACGCGCGTCGTGGCGATAGCGGAAATCGCTGAAGGTGTACGCCTGGCGCAGCGACAGGCGGCCCGGTGCAGCCTGCCACAGGGTGCTGTCCAACCCGGCTTCGATGCCGCGGTGAACGGTGGGGCTGGCGTTGTTCTCGGCGATGAACAGGTTCGGCACCGGTTGCAGCTCGACGCTCAGCAGTTCGTGGTTCACGTGTGCGTAGTAGCCGGTCAGTTCCCAGCGACCCAGCGCCGCGTCACCGCGCGCGCCCAGTTCCAGCGTGGTGGCGGTCTGGTTCTGCATCGGCACCGGCGCGCGCTGGCGGCCGGTAGACGGGCCATTGCCCGGCCCGAAGTACTGGTTCGAGCCCCAGATCATCGACCACGGGTGCGGTGCTTCCACCGAGCGGCTGAGGTTGCCGAACCACTGGGTCTGGGCGCTGTGCTGCCAGGTGAAGCCCAGTCGCGGCGCGTAGTCCCAGTCGTGGTCGCGCAGGCGGCCGCCGCTGCTCGGCCAAGTCACCTGCACATCGCGATGGGTATTGATCAGTGCCAGCCCGGTCTGCACGCGCAGGCGGTCGTTGAAGGCCAGGGTGTTGCTGACGTGCAGCGTGCTGTCGGTGCCGTGGTGGCGGAAATCACGCGTGCGCGTGCCGGCGGCATAGCCGTTGCTGGCAAAGCGCAGCGACTCGCGCACATCGGCGTCCAGATCATGGGTGACGCGCAGGCCGACCGTGGTTTCGCTGTCCAGGCCGAACAGCCGGTGGCGGTGGCGGTAGTCCAGCGTGGCGTTGAGGTTGGCGTAGTCCAGCTGCTGGCGGTACAGGCTCTCGTTCAAGTCCATCGGGTACTTGTGATAGACCAGCCCGGCCTGCAGCGAGGAATCCTCATCGATCTGCAGCGTGGTGACGTTGCCCACCCACGTGCTGCCCGGCTGCGGGCGGCGCGCGTCGATGGCCAGGTTGGCCGCATTCGCGGCACGTGGGTCGTTGCGGATCTGATCGCGGGTCAGGCGCCCGGGTGTTTCATGATTGGTTTCGCGGTAGCGCACGAAGAAGCGCGTCTGCAGGTCGGGCGTGATCTGCCAGCCGATGTTGGCCATCGCGCCCTTGCCGTCGCCGCGCGCATGGCGCTGATAGCCATCGAACTCGGTATCGGTGTAGGCCAGGAAGTAATCGACATCACCATTGACGCCGCCCCAGCTGATGCCGCGCTTCTGGTAGCCACGGCTACCGGCTTCGTAGTGCAGCTGTACGCCCGCCGAATCACGACCGCTGCGGCTGACGTAGTCGATGGCACCGCCCAGCGCCAGCGCGCCACGCTCGAAACCGTTGGCGCCGCGCAGTACTTCCACGCGGGACAGCCACAGCGGTTCCAGCAGCTCGTAGGGCGTGCCGCCCGGGCCGGTCAGTGGCAGGCCGTCGATCGACACCGCAATACCCGAGGCATGCGCGCCCGGGCCCCGGTTGATGCCTGAGCCACGGATCGAAATCTTGGTGCCTTCGTTGCCCGGCGACTGCGCGCTGATGCCCGGCTGGTAGGCCAGCACATCGGCACTGCTGGACAGCCGGCTGTCCGCCTTGGTCACGTCGATGACGTTGCTGGCGCCGGGTACGCGCTTCAGCGCCTCGCGCACCTGGGCGCTGGCATCGGCGGCGGTGACCCGCACCGCATCGAGGGTGGTGGCCTGCGGCGCAGCAGCGGCGGTGGTGGAGAGGCCAAGGGAAACGGCCAGGAACAACAGCGACGGGGTGGGGCGGTACGACGAGAACGACATGCGGAAATGCTGTAAACCACAAAAGTGGCGCGCAAGTTAACAGGTCGGCGGCGTCACGTCACCCATCGGCGGCGTGTGGCCGCCCGCGCTCCTTGCAGAGTCGAGCTTGCTCGACTGCTTTTCGCTTTCTGTAGAGTCGAGCCTTGCTCGACTGCCTCTGTGTCCCGCAGTCGAGCACGGCTCGACTCTACAGCGCCGGCTTCGCCAGCGCCTTGGCCTTTGCATACAGCCGATCGGCCGCCTCCTTCTCACCCAGCGCCGCTTGGCATTCCGCCAGGCTGTCCCACGCATTTGCCGAATCCGGATACAGCTCGGTGTTGAGAGCAAATACCTTTACTGCCTTGCGTGCCCCGAGGCTCTCGCGGATCGCGTAACCATCGGCATTGATCGCGCGTTCCAGTTCTCTGGCAGCAACCTTGTTGCTGTCGCGCAGCCAGCGATGCACAGCTTCGGCCGCGCCAGCGCTGTCATCCAGCGCATACGCGATCAGTCGCTCGGACAACACCGTATGTGGGAACTCCTCCGGCGCGGCCACCGCCATCGTGCTCTCGACCAGCGTGCTCGACCAGACATTGCGGGTGCTGCCGTTGGTCAGGTACACGAACACCCAGTAGCCGTTGGCCAGCGTGCCCTTGTAGGCCAGCCGCGCACGTACACGGGTGCCGCCATCGTGGCCGACCTGGGTGTAGCCGTCGCTGCGGGTGGTATCCCAACCGGTGGAGAAGAAATTGCTGCCACCGCCGGCCAGTTTCTGCGGCTGCCAGAGTTTTTCCAGGGTCGCCGTGCGCAGCAGCTTGCCGGTCGCCAGCGCCTGCAGGAAACGGTTCATGTCGCCCACGGTGGTCTGCAGGTCGGCGTGTCCCCAACCGTAGTTCGGCCAGGGGTCTTCATTGGCCGGCTGCAATGCGCCGTCTTTGCCGATGTACGGCACCGCCGCGCGCTGCGCCGGCACGCTGGTGATGCCCCACGAGGTACTGGTCATCTTCAATGGCAGCAGGATGCGTTCGCGCGCGATGGCCGGGTAGGGCTTGCGGTAGTGCGCTTCCAACAAGGCGGTCAGCACCAGGTAGTTGGCCTGGGTGTACTGCACGCGGGTACCGGTGGTGAACTGCATCGGTGCCGCAGCGGCGACGTTCAACGCAGTTGCAAGATCGGGGGCCACGCCGGGGTAGCCCTTGCTCACCCAGCGGTTGTCCATGCGTTCGTAGTACTCGCCGACACCCGAGCTGTGGTTGAGAAAATCGCGCACGTGAACGGTCTGCCATGCTGATGGCAGGTCCGGCACATAGCGGCTGGCTGGTGCATCCAGATCCACCTTGCCCTGGTCCACCAGCTGCATCACCAGCGTGCTGGTCAGCAGCTTGGCCATCGATTGCGCGGCGAAGATGGTATCGACAGTGGCAGGCACATGGGCAGCGGGATCGCGTTCGCCGCTGGCGCCCTGGTACAGCACCTGGCCGTTGTGGGCGACCAGTACCGCCTGGCCGGCAATGCCGTAGCGCTCGCGGTTGCTCTGCAGTTGGGCGTCGAGCTGTGAAGAGAGGCCGACGCGGAGGTCACGCGCGGAAGCGGGCGGAGCAGCGAACAGGGCGCAGAGCAATGCAGCAGCAAGGGTGCGGTACATCGCGGTGATCCGTCAGCGGTGATGGCGCATGTTGGTCAGCGGCGGGGGAGCGGGTCAAGGGCACCGATTCCCGCATCAGGGAGAGCCGGGCCGCCGCCGGCCCCACCCAACGCCGCCCGGAGTGGGGGGCGCCGGGCGGCCCCCCCCCCCCCATCCCCACTGCGTCTCCCGCGCCCCGGCCCCCCCCACCCCCCCCCGCGGCGGGGTGGCCCGCCCGCGGCCCGGCACCCCTGCGATCAGCCCAGGATTCCTGGCAGATCCAGCCCCTTTTCCTTCGCGCAGTCGATCGCGATTTCATAGCCTGCATCGGCATGGCGCATCACGCCTGTGGCCGGGTCGTTCCACAGCACGCGGCCAATCCGCTTGGCCGCGGCCTCGGTGCCGTCGCAGACGATCACCATGCCCGCGTGCTGCGAGAAGCCCATGCCGACGCCGCCGCCATGGTGCAGCGACACCCAGGTGGCGCCGCTGGCGGTGTTGAGCAGGGCGTTCAGCAGCGGCCAGTCGGACACGGCATCGGAACCGTCGGCCATCGCTTCGGTTTCGCGGTTCGGCGAGGCAACGCTGCCGCTGTCCAGGTGGTCGCGGCCGATCACCACCGGCGCCTTCAGCTCGCCGTTGGCCACCATCTCGTTGAAGGCCAGGCCGAGGCGATCGCGGTCACCCAGACCCACCCAGCAGATGCGCGCGGGCAGGCCCTGGAACTTGATCTTCTCGGCAGCCATGTCCAGCCAGCGGTGCAGGTGCGGGTTGTCCGGAATCAGTTCCTTCACCTTGGCATCGGTCTTGGCGATGTCTTCCGGATCGCCGCTCAGTGCGGCCCAGCGGAACGGGCCGATGCCGCGGCAGAACAGCGGGCGGATGTAGGCCGGCACGAAACCGGGGAAGTCGAAGGCATTGGCCACGCCTTCCTCCAGCGCCATCTGCCGCAGGTTGTTGCCGTAGTCCACGGTCGGCACGCCCAGTGCGTGGAAGCCGAGCATGGCGCGGATGTGGTTGGCCATCGACGCGCGCGCGGCCTTCTCCACGTCCTTCGGTGCACTCACACGCTTCTCATCCCACTGTTCGACGGTCCAGCCCTGTGGCAGGTAGCCGTTCACCGGGTCGTGCGCGGAGGTCTGGTCGGTCAGCAGGTCCGGCTTCACGCCGCGCTTGAGCAGTTCGGCCAGCACGTCGGCCACGTTGCCGAGCAGGCCCACCGACTTCGGCGTACCGGCCTTGCACGATTCATCGATCAGCCGCAGCGCTTCGTCCAGGTTGTCGGTCCAGGTATCCAGGTAGCCGGTGCGCAGGCGCATGTCGATGCTGCTCTTGCGGCACTCGACGGCCAGGCAGGACGCGCCGGCCATCACGGCAGCCAGCGGCTGCGCGCCACCCATGCCACCGAGGCCACCGGTGAACAGCCACTTGCCGGTCAGGTCGCCACCGAAATGCTGGCGGCCCATCTCCACGAAGGTCTCGTAGGTGCCCTGCACGATGCCCTGCGCACCGATGTAGATCCAGCTGCCGGCGGTCATCTGGCCATACATGGCCAGGCCCTTCTTATCCAGCTCGTTGAAGTGGTCCCAGTTGGCCCAGCGCGGCACCAGGTTGGAATTGGCGATCAGCACGCGCGGCGCATCGGCATGGGTGCGGAACACGCCCACCGGCTTGCCCGACTGCACCAGCAGAGTCTGGTCGTCGTCCAGGCGCTTGAGCGTCTCGACGATGGCATCGAAGCTCTCCCAGTCGCGCGCGGCGCGGCCGATGCCGCCGTACACCACCAGTTCCTGCGGGCGCTCGGCCACGTCCGGGTGCAGGTTGTTCATCAGCATGCGCAGCGGCGCTTCGGTCAGCCAGCTCTTGGCGTTGAGCGTGGTGCCTGTCGGCGCGGCAATGGTGCGGGTCGGGTCGTTGCGGGTCATGCGGCGCTCCGGTTCGTAGCGAATTCAAGGCAGGCGTTGAGCACCTGCGCCAAGGTGTGGCGCAGCGGTGCGGCGTGATCGGGGTCGAGCGGGGTGGGCCAGCTGTGTTCGTCCACCTGGTCCGGCAGGGGTTCGTGCATGTAGCCGCGGCAGGCAAGTTCCATCTGCAGGCTGTGCACGCCACCGGCGATGTTGCTGTAGTGGCGGGTGATCCAGCCGCCCTTGAAGCGGCCGTTGCGTACCTGGCTCATGCCGCTGATCTTCAGCAAGTTCTCCACCACATCGCTCAAGGCGTTGTCGCAGGACGTGTCCGGTGCGCCGGACGGGCCGGCGGTGCCGAGGTTGAACTGCGGCAGCTCGCCTTCGAACAGGTGCGGGATATGTGAGCGGATCGAGTGTGCGTCATACACCACGACAGTGCCGAACCTCGCACGCAGGCGCGTGATCTGTGCGGCCAGCGCATCGTGGTAAGGCAGGAAATACGTGTCGCGGCGACGGGCGATTTCCGCGTCATCCGGTTCGCGCCCGGCGTGGTACAGCGGCTGGTTGTCGAAGGTGGTCAGCGGACACAGGCCGGTGGTGTTCTGGCCGGGGTACAGCGACACGCCGCTGGGATCGCGGTTGAGGTCGATCACCGAGCGCGAGATCGCCGAGCGCACCGTGGTCGCGCCCATGCCGCGCACGAAGTCGTACAGTTCGTGCACCCACCAGTCGGCGTCGCGACGGGCCAGCCACGGCGAGTGGTAGTCGCCGATCAGGTCGTGCGGCAGCTCGCTGCCGGTATGCGGGAAGCTGACGATCAGCGGGGCATCGCCTTCGTGCACCGTCAGCCATTCGGGATGGACATTCATGCCTGCGGTTCCACAGTCGGCAGCAGCTCCGCCAAACCCTGCGCCAGCGCGCCACTGCGCACCAGGTTCGTGGCGGTCACCATGTCCGGATGGAAGTAGCGGTCTTCTTCCAGCGTCGGCACCTGCGCGCGCAGGGTGGCGCGCACGGCTTCCAGCGCGGTGCTGGAGCGCAGCGGCGCGTGGAAGTCGCAGCCCTGCGCAGCGGCCAGCAGCTCGATGCCGATCACGTTGGCGGCATTTTCGGTCATCTGCATCAGGCGGCGCGCACCGTGCGCGGCCATCGACACATGGTCTTCCTGGTTGGCCGAGGTCGGAATCGAATCGACACTGGCCGGGTAGGCGCGCTGCTTGTTTTCCGAGACCAGCGCGGCGGCGGTCACCTGCGGAATCATGAAGCCGGAATTCAGGCCCGGGCGCGGGGTCAGGAACGCCGGCAGGCCAGACAGCGCCGGGTCGACCAGCATCGCCAGGCGGCGCTCGCTGATCGAACCGATCTCGCACACCGCCATCGCCAGCATGTCGGCGGCGAAGGCGACCGGCTCGGCGTGGAAGTTGCCGCCGGACAGTGCTTCGCCGGTGTCGGTGAACACCAGCGGATTGTCGGACACGCCGTTGGCTTCGATTTCCAGCGTGGTTGCGGCCTGGCGCAGGATGTCCAGCGCTGCGCCCATCACCTGCGGCTGGCAGCGCAGGCAGTACGGGTCCTGCACGCGCACGTCGTTGTCGCGGTGCGATTCGCGGATGTCCGAGCCCTGCATCAGCGTGCGCAGCGTGGCCGCAGTGGCGATTTGTCCGCGCTGGCCGCGGATGGCATGGATGCGCGGGTCGAACGGCGTGTCGGAACCCTTGGCCGCTTCCACCGACAGCGCGCCGGTGACCAGCGCGGCCTGGAACACGGTCTCGATCTCGAACAGGCCGGCCAACGCATAGGCGGTGGAGAACTGGGTGCCGTTGAGCAGGGCCAGGCCTTCCTTCGCGCCCAGCTCGATCGGTTGCAGGCCGGCACGTGCCAGCGCATCGACCGCCGGCAGGCGCTCGTCACCGATGAAGGCTTCACCCACGCCCAGCATCACGCTGGCCAGGTGCGAGAGCGGTGCCAGGTCACCCGAGGCACCCACCGAGCCCTGTGCGGGCACCACCGGCAGCACGCCCTTGACCAGCATCGCTTCGAGCAGCAGCAGGGTCTCCTCGCGGATGCCCGAGGCACCCTGCGCCAGGCTGACCAGCTTCAGCGCCATCATCAGACGCACCACGCTGGCCGGCATCGGCTCGCCCACACCGGCCGCATGCGAAAGCACGATGTTCCGCTGCAGGGTAGCCAGGTCTTCGCGCTCGATGCGCACGCTGGCCAACTTGCCGAAGCCGGTGTTGATGCCATACACCGGCGCGCCCTTGGCGACGATGGCGGCGACGGCCGCCGCACTGGCGCGCACCACCGGCAGCGCGGCCGGGTCCAGTGCAAGCGGCGCACCGCGATAGGCCTGCCGCCACTGGGCGAGGGTGACATGGCCGGGGCGAAGAACCAGGGTGTTGCTCATGTGTTGCTCCAGGAGGCAGGCAGGTCGGGCTGTCCGCGCACCACGCGCGCGTGCAGCGGGTTGAATCCAATGCGATAGACCAGGTCGGCGGGGGCGTCGATGTCCCAGATCGCCAGATCGCAGTCCATGCCCACGGCCAGGCGGCCGATGCGGTCGCCATGGCCCAGAGCGCGCGCTGCTTCACGGGTGAAGCCGGCGATGCACTCGTCCACGGTCAGGCGGAACAGGGTGGCGCCCATGTTCATCGCCAGCAGTGGGCTGGTCAGCGGCGAGGTGCCCGGGTTGCTGTCGGTGGCCAGCGCCAGCGGCACGCCGGCCGCACGCAGCGCCGCGATCGGCGGCAGGGTGGTATCGCGGGTGAAATAGAAGGCACCGGGCAGCAGCACGGCGATGGTGCCGGCCGCCGCCATCGCGGCAATGCCGGCATCGTCCAGGTGTTCGATATGGTCGGCCGAGAGGGCACCGAAGCTGGCGGCCAGTTCGGCGCCATGCTGGTTGCTCAGCTGCTCGGCGTGGATCTTCACCGCCAGCCCGTTGGCGCGCGCTGCTTCGAAGACCTGCCGCGCCTGCGCCGGCGAGAAGGCGATGTTCTCGCAGAACACATCCACCGCTTCGGCCAGGCCTTCGGCGGCGATGGCCGGGATCATCACGTTGCACACCTCGTCGGTGTATTCCTGTGCTTCGCGGCCCGGCGGAATCGCGTGCGCGCCGAGGAAGGTGGTCACCACGTTGACCCGGCATTCCTCGCCCAGCGCGCGCGCCACCTGCAGCTGCTTGCGTTCGTCGGGCAGGGTCAGGCCGTAGCCGGACTTGATCTCGAGGGTGGTCACGCCCTCGGCGCGCATTGCCAGCAGGCGCGGCCGGCTTTCGCTGGCCAGCTGTTCCGGTGTGGCGGCGCGGGTGGCGCGCACGGTGGAGACGATGCCGCCGCCGGCACGGGCGATGTCAGCATAGCTGACGCCCTGCAGGCGCTGCTCGAATTCGTTGGCGCGGTTGCCGGCGTAGACCAGGTGGGTGTGGCAGTCGATCAGGCCGGGCGAAATCCAGCGGCCTTCACCGTCGATGCGGGTGGTCGGCTGCAGGTGGGCATCGCTGCCGGCCGCGCCGACATGGACGATGCGGCCGTTGGCGCAGGCCAGTACGCCATCGCGGATGACACCCAGCCCCTCGCCATCGAGGGTGATCAGGTGAACGTTGGACCAGAGGGTATCGACGTGCATGGCATCCACAACGCGGCTGTGCTTATATGTCTATACAATATAGGCGTCCATTTCGGGTTGTCCAGCCATGTCCGATTCGCGTTCCCCGCACTGTTTCCATGCCACCCACGCCCTGCTGGCCGAGGGCTGGGCCCGCGGTGTGCGCCTGCAGGTGCAGGACGGCCGCATCACGGCCATCCGCACGGGGCAGGATGCGCAGCCGGGCGATACCCGCGTCGGCATCCTGGTGCCGGGCCTGCCCAACCTGCACAGCCATGCGTTCCAGCGCGGCATGGCCGGGCTGACCGAGATCGGCGGCGGCGACGGTGACAGCTTCTGGAGCTGGCGCGAGCTGATGTATCGCTTCCTGGCCCATCTGCGCCCGGAGGCGGTGCAGGCCATCGCCGCCCAGGCCTACATGGAAATGCTGGAAAGCGGCTTCACCCGCGTCGGTGAATTCCACTACCTGCACCACGATGCTGACGGCCGGCCGTATGCCAACCGTGCCGAGATGAGCGCGCGGATTGCGGCGGCGGCCGACCAGACCGGCATCGGCCTGACCCTGCTGCCGGTGTTCTATGCGCATGCCGATTTCGGCGGAGCGGCACCGAACCCCGCGCAGCGACGCCTGATCCACGACGTGGACGGCTTCGCGCAGCTGCTGGACGCCGCGAAGCCGTCTTTGGCCGCGCTGCCCGATGCGGTGCTCGGCATTGCCCCGCACAGCCTGCGTGCAGTCACCGGCGAGGAATTGAGTGCTTTGCTGCCGCTTACCGACGGCCCGGTGCACATCCACATCGCCGAACAGGTGCGCGAGGTGGAGGCCTGCCTGGCCTGGAGCGGCCAGCGCCCGGTGCAGTGGCTGTACGACCATGCGCCGGTGGATGCGCGCTGGTGCCTGGTGCATGCCACCCACATCACCGACGATGAGCGCGCCGCCATCGTGGCCAGCCAGGCGGTGGCCGGCCTGTGCCCGATCACCGAAGCCAACCTTGGCGACGGCCTGTTCCCGATGCAGGCGTTCGCGCGCGAGGGTGGGCGCTTCGGTGTCGGCTCCGATTCCAATGTGCTGATCGACGCGGCCGAAGAACTGCGCCTGCTCGAGTACGGTCAGCGCCTGACCCTGCGCGGGCGCAACGTACTGGCCCCGGATGCCACCCGCAGCAGCGGTCGCTTCCTGTACGAAGGTGCATTGCAGGGCGGTGCACAGGCGCTGGGCGTGGCCGCTGGCCTGCAGGTCGGCGCCAGCGCCGATCTGGTCGAGCTGGATGCCGCACACCCCGCGCTACAGGCGCGGCAGGACGACGCATGGCTTGACAGCTGGGTGTTCGCCGCACGTAATGGCGCGCTGCGATCGGTCTGGCGCCATGGCCGCCAGTGCGTGGCCGACGGCCGCCACCTGCAGCGCGAGGCGATCACCAGCGCCTTCGCTGCCGCCCTGCGCGGCGTGCTGGGCTGATCGCATCCCGCCACCGAGATCCCATCACGTGAAGGCCAGCAAGTCCGCCACGCTCAACCAGCGTATCCGCAGCGATCTGGAAAGCCGCATCCTCAGCGGAGAGTGGGCGCCGGGCTTCCGTATTCCGTACGAGCACGAGCTGATGGAGCAGTACGGCTGCTCACGGATGACGGTGAACAAGGTGCTGACCGCGCTGGCCGAGAGCGGCATGATCGAGCGTCGCCGCCGCGCTGGTTCGTTCGTGGCGCGGCAGCCCCCGCACCTGGAGCAGGTGGCGCTGGAGATTCCCGATATCGCGATGGAAGTGGGTTCGCGTGGCCATCAGTACGCGTATCGCCTGCTGCAGCGCGACCTGCGCCTTGCAGATGCCGGCAATGCCGGTGAAGTCGAGCTGGCCGGCAGCGAAATGCTGCTGGCGATGCGCTGCCTGCACCTGGCCGACGGCCGCCCGCTGGCGCTGGAGCATCGTCTGATCAGCCCGGTGGGCGTGCCCGAGGTGCTGGAGGTCGACTTCAGTACCACCGCGCCGGGCAGCTGGCTGCTGCAGAACGTGTCGTGGACCCGCGCCCAGCACCGCATCAGCGCCTGGGGCGCGGACACCGCCACGGCCAAGCTGCTGGACGTGAAGCCCGGCACCGCTTGTCTGGTGATCGAGCGCCTGACCTGGCGCGGCGAACAGCCGATCACCCGTGTGCGGCAGGTGTTCCTCGGCGATGCCTGGGATCTGGTGGCGCGCTTCGCGCCTGGGGCAAGGTAGGGGCGGCCCCGCTCGGGACACGCTGTCGCCTTGAACTCTGTCGGGGCGTGTGTACGATGTGTATCGTCCCCGCATGAAGAGCAGGGACCTCATCCGGGATCTGGAGGCGGCAGGTTGGACCTGTCGCCGGATTCGCGGATCCCATCATGTATTCGTGCACCCGCAGCACCCTCACATCATCACCGTGCCTCACCCTAGGAAGGATCTGGGGAAAGGCTGGTGCAGGCGTTGCGGAAGCTCGCAGGACTGACGTAGGAGGGCCCATGCGATATCCAGTCTTGATCGAGGCAGGCGATGAGCGCACCGCGTGGGGTGTGGTCGTTCCGGATCTGCCGGGGTGCTTCTCGGCGGCCGACACGCTTGAGGAGGCGCTCAGCGCTGCCGAGGAGGCTGCGCTCGCCTGGATTGATGCGGCCCTGGATGACGGGCGCTCGATTCCGACACCTTCCGCGCCACAGAAAATCGCCGCCGAGGCATCCAAGGACATCCGTTGGATTCTTGCGTACATCTGCATTGATCCGGCCCTGCTGGACGACACCATCGAGCGGGTCAATATCAGCCTGCCACGCCGGATCCTGGCGAGGCTGGATGCGCAGGCCAGGGCGGCAGGTGAATCGCGCTCCAGTTACATCGCCCATCTCGCAGCATTGGGCTGAGCAGGCGCCATGTAGAGCCGAGCCATGCTCGGCTGCTGTTGGCGCGATGCGCGATGAGTCGAGCGTGGCTCGACTCTACAAGGGCACCCACGCATCTACGGACATCCCAATCAATACGTTGCGCACTGCCGCCAGCGCACCGGCTCATCCACGCCGGGGCGGGCGTTGAGCTGGATGCGCACGTTGCGCAGGGCGGGGTAGTGCAGGACTTCCTCGCAGACCCGCGGCCACACCGCGTCCAGCTCGCCGGTACGGTTGATCGCCAGCGTCTGCCGGGTCAGCCAGACACCGCTGGCGATGCCGGGTTTGCCGGCCAAGGCACGGGACAGATCGGCCTGGAAGCGCTCCAGCGTGGCGGCATCCGGGTTGGGATTGCTGCGCGCATCGGTTGAGGGCGTGGCCGGCGCAGGCAGCGTGGTCGGCGGCGTGGTGGCGGGGGCCGGCGCCGGTTCGGGCGCCGCTTCAACCGCAGGCGCAACCGGCGCGGGGACGACCGCCACCTCGGCAACGGGCGGGGCGTCCTGCACATGCAGCCCTTGCAGGCTCAATCCCACCAGCAGGCCCAGCGTCACCGCGGCGAGCGTGGCTATAGCAATGCGGCGCAGGGCTTCATGGCGGGCGCTGGCGCGCACACGGGTTTCGATTTCCGCCGGTAGATAGGGCTGCAGCAACGGCCACAGGCGCGGGCCGTCCAGCACCTCAACCGCCTGCTTTTCGGCGGCGCTGCGGCCGTCGCGTTCCATCCGGCCTTCGGTCAGCAGCACGCCGCCCTTGGCGCCGGCCAGGCGCGCGGCCGCGCCCAGTTCGTTCACCGCGGCGGTGCCGATGCGATAGGCCAAGCCGTGCTTGCACGAGACCAGCCAGCTGTTGGGGCCGTCGCTGAGCAGGAAATCGCTGCTGGGCTCACGGGATTCCTCGCCCGGGTCATCCAGTTCGCGCAGGCCGCGCTGCTCGCGCAGCATGCGCTTGACCAGTACCGAGAACTCGCGCCAGTGCATGCCCGCCAGGGCCTGCAGGCCGAGTTGCATCTCCTTTTGCCGCCGCTTGATCCACCACAGATAGACAACAGCCAGGGAACAGGTAAGCAGGGCCGACAGCAGGGCCAGGATCCAAGGGAGCATGCAGGAGGTGCGCGGAAGGGGCGAATGCGAAGGCGACAGTGTAAAGGTCGCGCCGTGCCGCTGAGTCAGGAGGTTCCTGACAGGAAGCGTGATGGAGCACGCAATTCGGAATACCGCAGGCACGAAAAACCCGCCAATCCTGAAGCCGTGAGGGGAGGGAACAAACGGCAGCCGAAGCGATTGGCGGGTTGCTCGCGATTGTCAATCAAAATTTATTGCATTGCAACAATGGTCGGTCAGGGCACGCTGCCTGGCGACTGATGGCTGCCCGGTGCAGGTGCATCAGTGCCCGACGCGTCGCGATTCTCCAGCTTGGCCAGGCGTGCCTGCAGTGCGTCGATGCGCGCCTCCAGCGCAGTCACCTCGTCGGCGGTGGGCACGTGCAGGCGCTTGAGTACGCCCTGCACCTGGTCGTCGAACGCTTTTTCGACCTTGTTCCAGGTACCGGAAGCCTTCTCGCGGGCCTCGTCCAGCGACGTTTCAACGTTGTCGCGCCACCCCGGGCCCTGTTCGCTGTTGCGTTCACGGCGGCGGGCTTCCCAGGCTTCACCTTCCTTCACCAGGCCGTCGAAGAATCGGCTGCCTTCGGCCTGTGCACGGCCAAGAGCGCCCAGGCCGGCCAACCAGACCTGCTGCGCCGAGTCACTCAGCTTGCGCGAGAAGCGCTCGGCCTGGTCACCGAAAGTGGCGTCGTCGTTGCGGCGGTCGTCGTTCTCGTAGTGGTTCATCGCACTTCCCGTGGGAGTTGGGCCTGCCCCGAGAGTAGCGCGCGTTGGCGTTGCACGGCCGTGATGGCCGCCGCCGGGGTTCAGCCCAGCTTTTCCTTCAGAACGCGCTGGATCTCGCCTTCGACCATGCCCTTCATCGCCGACAGCAGGAAGCCCAGCTTGGCCGTGACGCGCACGGCGCCCGGCTGCAGTTCGATCGCACCGTCCACGCCGCTGCCGGAGAAATTCAGTACGTCGGCAGTCCAGGACGACTTCAGGCCGAAGCGCTCGGACAGCTTGGCGGCGACCTGTTCGATCGCGGCGCGCGCCTGTGCATCGGGCAGGGCGTGGGCGTGGCGGACATCGATGGTGGACATGCAGGCTCCTGGCGCAAAGCGGGGATGATTAATGAGGGCGAGCATTGTGCGCATCGAGGGCCTTCGCGCCAAGCACTCATCGTGGGTTCTTCTTCGTTGGCGACCAACCTGCTAGGCTGCGCCGCGTGCAGAACCTGCTTGTTCACTTCAGCCAACAACAACAGCCCGACCAGCCGCTGCGGCCCGGGGTGCAACGCATCGTGCGCCAGGCCAATGGCAGTGTGAGGCTCGGCGACGCCGGCCACGGAGCCCTGCTGCTGGCACAGTTCTGCGTGGATGATCGCGGCCTCTGGCTGCAGGTCGGCAACGGTATCCGCGGCATTCATGTGAACGGTCGCCCGGTGCGGCGCATGGCGCTGCTGCGTGCGGGCGATGCGGTGTATGTGGACGGCGTGGAAATGGTCCTGCAGGGCGAGGTGGAGAGCCTGCTGCAGGCCCCCGCACCGAACAGCGGTGACGGCACCAATGAGCAGCAGCGCCTGCTGCGCGGTGTCGGTGGCCTGCACCATGGCCGCAGCTTCACGCTGTCGCGGTCCCGCCTGATCGGCCGCGGTGGCGACGCTGACATCGAGATCAATGAACCGGCCTTCGCCGAACAGCACGCCCGCGTGGAAGTGCACGGCGAGCGCGTGCTGTTGCGTGACCTGGGCAGTGCCGATGGCACACGGGTCAATGGCGTGGCCGTGCGCCACTGCTGGCTGCAGGCCGGCGACCAGGTGGTGTTCGATGGCCAGCACCGGTTCGTGCTGGAAGTGCCGCATGACCCGCGCCGGCGCCCGCTGCCGGATGAAGACGAGTCCAGCCAGGACGCCGAGCAGGCGCCGGTGATGCCGGCCGCGCCGCGCAAGGTCCGGCGCTGGCCGTGGCTGCTGGTGAGTGCGCTGCTGCTGGCGGCGGTGCTCAGCCTGCTGCTCTGGTTCGGCGCGCGCTGATCTGAACCGGCCGTATCCGCTCTGGTAGGTGCCGACCTTGGTCGGCACGCTCCTTCGGCGGGGATGACGCCTGACGGCGTACGCCGACCAAGGTCGGCGACTACCGGGGCATTGCTCCTGGTCTGAGTCCGCTGGATCCGCTGTGGTAGGTGCCGAACTCGGTCGGCACGCTCCTTCGGCGGGCATGACGCCTGACGGCGTACGCCGACCAAGGTCGGCGACTACCGGGGCAATGCTGCTGGCCAATGGATTCCAATGAAACCAAATTTCCCTTGCCGCACAAGGCCGCAAGGCTGGTGCACTGCGGCATACTAGGGATCTTGCCCCACAGGTGTGACATGACGCGCGCGTTCAACTTCAGTGCCGGCCCTGCAACCTTGCCGGAATCGGTCCTGCGCCAGGCGCAGGCGGAAATGCTGGACTGGCACGGTACCGGTGCCTCGATCGTGGAAATGAGCCATCGCGGTGCGGAGTTCATGTCCGTGGCCGCCGAGGCCGAGGCCGACCTGCGTCGCCTGCTCGATATCCCCGAAGACTATGCGGTGCTGTTCCTGTCCGGTGGCGCCACCACCCAGCAGGCGCTGATCCCGCTCAACTTCGCCGCCCCGGGCCAGCGTGCCGATTACGTGGTCAGTGGCCACTGGGGCAAGACGGCGGTCAAGCAGGCCGGTGTCTACGTCGACGTCAACATCGCCGCCAGCAGCGAGGCCGATGGTTACCGCACGCTGCCGCCGCGCGCCGACTGGCAGCTGTCGCCCGATGCCGCCTACGTGCACATCACCGCCAACGAAACCATCCACGGCGTCGAGTTCCGTGATGTGCCCGACACCGGCGGCGTCCCGCTGATCGCCGACTTCAGCTCGTCCATCGCCAGCGAACCGCTGGATGTGCGCCGTTATGGCGTGATCTACGCCGGCGCGCAGAAGAACCTGGGCCCGGTCGGCATCGCGGTGATGATCATCCGCCGCGATCTGCTCGAGCGCAGCGGCCAGCCGCGCGCGGACATCTTCGACTACCGCTCGCATGTCGCCCGCGATTCGATGCTCAACACCCCGCCGACCTGGAACTGGCACCTGGCCGGCCTGGTGTTCAAGTGGATGCTGGCCGAAGGTGGCGTGGCCGAGTTCGCCAAGCGCAATGCCGCCAAGGCCGCGCTGGTATACGGCGCCATCGATGGTTCCGGGGGCTTCTACCGCAACGAGGTCGCACACCCGGCACGCTCGCGGATGAACATCCCGTTCTTCCTGCCCAATGCCGAGCTTGATGCCCGTTTCGTCGCCGAAGCGAAGGCCGCCGGCCTGCTGGCGCTGAAGGGGCACAAGGTGGTCGGGGGCATCCGCGCCTCGCTGTACAACGCCATGCCGCTGGCCGGGGCCGAGGCGCTGGTCGCCTTCATGGCCGATTTCCAGCAGCGTCACGGTTGAGCAATGAACGGCGCGCACCGTCGGGTGCGTGCCCCGCAACAAGGAACTCCGATGGCAAGCAGCAAATCCAGCAAGAAGGCGCCGAAGAAGGCCGAACCGGCCAAGGACAGCGCGCCCACCAAGGCGAAGGGCAAGGCCAAGGCCGCGTCGAACCCGGCACCCACCCTGGCGCCGCTGGCGCTGGCCGATGTGCGCTCGAAGATCGACCAGATCGACCGCGACATCCAGAGCCTGATCGCCGAGCGCGCGCGCTTCGCCCACCAGGTCGGCAAGGCCAAGGGCAAGCTTGCCGCCGCCGTCGACTACTACCGCCCCGAGCGCGAAGCGCAGGTGCTGCGCATGGTGGTGGACCGTAACGAAGGCCCGCTCAGCGATGAGCTGCTGGTGCACGTCTACCGCGAGATCATGTCGGCCTGCCTGGCCCAGCAGGAGCCACTGAAGATCGGCTACCTCGGCCCGGAAGGCACCTTCAGCCAGCAGGCCGTGCTCAAGCACTTCGGCCGCTCGGCGCTGGGCCTGCCGATGGCCAGCATCGAAGAAGTGTTCCAGGAAGTGGAAGCGGGCAACGCCGATTTCGGCGTGGTGCCAGTGGAGAATTCGGGGCAGGGCACCATCCAGATCACCCTGGACATGTTCCTGACCTCCAACCTGAAGATTTGTGGCGAAGTGGAACTGCGCGTGCAGCAGTACCTGATGTCGCGCAGCGGCCGCATCGAGGACATCGAGCGCATCTATGCGCACCCGCAGTCGTTCATGCAGACCTCGGCCTGGCTGCGCGCCAACCTGCCGAAGGCCGAGAAAATTCCGGTGTCGAGCAATGCCGAAGGTGCGCGCCGTGCGCGCAACGCCGATGACGCGGCGGCCATCGGTGGCGAGAGTGCCGGCCACGTGTACGGCCTGAAGAAGGTGGTCACCAAGCCGATCCAGAACGACGCCGACAACACCACCCGCTTCCTGGTGGTGGGTCGCAACATCTTCCCGACCTCCGGCCACGACCGCACGTCGGTGCTGGTGTTCATCCATGACAAGCCCGGTGCGCTGTTCGACGTGCTCAGCCCGTTCGCCCGCCACGGCATCAGCATGAACCGCATCGAGTCGCGTCCGTCGCACCACGGCAAGTGGGAATACGGCTTCTTCATCGACCTGGCCGGCCACATCGACGACGCGCCGATGCAGGCCGCGCTGGCCGAACTGGAAGCGCACTCGGCGCAGATCAAGGTGCTCGGCTCCTATCCGGTGGCCGTGCCCTGAGTGCTGCTGCGGTGGCTGCGGCTGCCGCCCCCTGATGCATCGCCGGTGCTGCCGGCGTTTACGGAATGATCGAACGATGAGCAACGCGCAACACTGGATTGCCCGCAAGGGCCAGCCGCTGCAGGGCAGCCTGACCATTCCCGGAGACAAGTCGGTCTCGCACCGCTCGGTGATGTTCGCCGCGCTGGCCGATGGCACCTCGCATATCGAGGGTTTCCTGGAAGGCGAGGACACCCGCGCCACTGCGCGCATCTTCAGCCAGCTGGGCGTGCGCATCGAAACCCCCAGCCCGTCGCAGCGCATCGTGCACGGCGTCGGTATCGACGGCCTGAAGGCGCCGGATGCGCCGCTGGACTGCGGCAACGCGGGCACCGGCATGCGCCTGTTGGCCGGTCTGCTGGCGGGCCAGGCATTCGACTGCACGCTGATCGGCGATGAGTCGCTGTCCGGCCGCCCGATGCGCCGCGTGACCGGCCCGCTGTCGCAGATGGGCGCGAAGATCGACACCCAGGAAGACGGGACGCCGCCGCTGCACGTGCATGGCGGGCAATCGCTGCACGGCATCGACTTCGCCTCGCCGGTGGCCAGCGCGCAGATCAAGTCGGCGGTGCTGCTGGCCGGCCTGTACGCGCAGGGCGAAACCCAGGTGACCGAACCGCATCCGACCCGTGACTACACCGAGCGCATGCTGTCCGCGTTCGGCGTGGACATCGAATTCTCGCCCGGCAAGGCACGCCTGCGTGGTGGCCAGCGCCTGCGCGCTACTGACATCGTGGTGCCGGCGGACTTCTCTTCGGCTGCGTTCTATCTGGTGGCTGCCAGCATCATTCCGGGCTCCGAGCTGCGCCTGAAGCAGGTCGGCCTGAACCCGCGCCGCACTGGCCTGCTGCACGCGCTGCGCCTGATGGGGGCGGACATCACCGAAGAAAATCCGGCCGAGCAGGGCGGTGAGCCGGTGGCGGATCTGGTGGTGCGCTACGCTCAGTTGAAGGGCGCACGCATTCCGGAAGCACTGGTGCCGGACATGATTGACGAGTTCCCGGCGCTGTTCGTGGCCGCTGCGGCCGCCGAAGGCCAGACCGTGGTGAGCGGTGCCGCCGAACTGCGGGTGAAGGAATCCGACCGCCTTGCCGCGATGGCCACCGGCCTGCGCGCGCTGGGCATGCAGGTGGATGAAACCGAAGACGGCGCCACCCTGCACGGCGGCGTGCGCCTGGGCAGTGGCACCATCGAAAGCCACGGTGACCATCGCATCGCCATGGCCTTCGCCATCGCCGGCCAGATCAGTGACGGCGAAGTGCGCATCAACGATATCGCCAACGTCGCCACCTCCTTCCCGGACTTCGATGGCCTGGCGCGCAGCGCCGGGTTCAATCTGGCCTGAAAGGCCACGCCCGGCGGATGACGTAACCCGGTGGGTGCCAACCTTGGTTGGCACGCTCACATCACCCGGTAGGTGCCGACCTTGGTCGGCACGCTCACATCACCCGGTAGGTGCCGACCTTGGTCGGCACGCCTTTCCGCATAAAAAGACGGAGGCCGAAGCCTCCGTCGAAACATCACGAACCCCTCGTCCGCGATCAACGCTGCTCGGTACGGAAATCCACCGGGACCCGCACCACGCTTGCTACTGCGCGGCCGTCATGCACCGCAGGCTGGAACTTCCAGTTCTGCACGGTGTTCAGCACCGCACGGTCCAGGTCGCGGCTGCGCTCGCCGCTGCGCGAAACGATCGCAGCGTTGGCGACATTGCCACGGGTATCAACATTCAGGCTGGCGATCACGCTGCCCTGCACGCCACTGCGCAGTGCAGCAGCGGGGTAGGTGGGCATGCGGTTGCTGGCCAGCGGGCGTGCTTCGCGATTACGTATCGCCGGTGCGGCCTTGCGCTGGCTGGAGGCAGGGGCAGCCTGGCGCGTTGCAGGTGTTGCTGCATCAGTCACCGCAGCTTGCTCAGGGGCGGGCAACATGCGCTCACCAACCGGTGCCGGCGCCACATCCTCCTGGTTGGAATGGCGCAGCCACAGCAGGGCGGCCGCAAACATCGCCACGATCAGCGCGATCCACATCCAGGGCGACGTGGGCTTGTGCTGCACGCTGGAATCCTGCTGCAGCTGCGGCGAATGAAGGTCTTCATGGGTGGTGGCGGTCATCGCAAACTCCTTCCGTCAACTGACGACGTGGGAAGTGTTGCCCGAGCCACGGACGGGAAGTGTCAGCGCTGCGTCAACGCCACCGGAAGGGTTCAGTTTGCCTGCCGGAAAGCGTTCAGTTACTGCGTCTTGAAGTCGAACGGCACTTCAATGCTGCCGGGCACGGCCTGGCCGTTGCTCTGTGCCGGGGTGAATCGCCAGCGCCGCACGGCGTCGGTGGCGGCACGGTCGAGGTCGCGTGAACCACTGCGCTGGATCACCGTGGCGTTGTTGGGATAGCCGGTGGCATCCACATCCACGCGTACCACCACGGTGCCGGTTTCGCCGGCGCGCAGGGCGGCGGCGGGGTACGACGGCGGCGGCGACTGGCCGGCAATCGGCATCGGCTGGCTGTTGCTGGTCGCAGCCGGCGCAGCGCCCGGGGCGGCCGGGGCCGGCTCGGCGATCGGGGCGGGTGGCGGCGGAGCGGTTTCGACCAGCTTCGGGGCTTCTTCCTCCACCGGTGCCGGCTTGGCGTCAGGCATGTCGCTGGAACCGGCCGCAGCGGCCAAGGGTTCCGGCAGGGGCTCGACCTGGGCGGTTTCCTGCGGGGTCTGTGCGGCCGGGTCGGCGCGGAAGAACTCCTTGTCACGGCCGGTCAGCCAGACCAGCACGAACAGCAGCACGCCCACGCCGAAGGCGATGCCGGCGATCTTCAGGGCGTTGCGCGGGATATGCACAGTGAACGACTTGGCGGACGACGAGCGGGGTGCAGACATGGACCGGACCAGTACGGAATAGCCCGATTCTGCCACGCCGGGAATGAACCGGGCGGCAGAAATCCGTATAACAAGCGATAATCCCATCCCTGATACCCACCACGACACCTGCCATGCTTGATCCAGCCCTGCTCCGCCACCAGCCCGCCGACCTCGCCGAACGCCTGCGCACCAGCCGCGGCTTCGAGCTCGACGTGTCTGCCCTGGAGTCCCTGGAGGCCGATCGCAAGCGCATCCAGGTGCGGACCCAGGAGCTGCAGAGCCTGCGTAACAGCCGTTCCAAGGCCATCGGCCAGGCCAAGGCGAAGGGCGAGGACGTCTCGGCCATCATGGCCGAGGTCGCCGCCTTCGCCGACGAGCTGAAGGCTTCGGAAGTGGCGCTGGACGAGCTGCGCGAGAAGATCGATGCCATTTCGATGGGCATTCCGAACCTGCCGGCCGATGACGTGCCGGCCGGTGCCGACGAGAACGACAACGTCGAACAGGCGCGCTGGGGAACCCCGCGCCAGTTCGACTTCAAGGTGCTCGATCACGTCGAGCTGGGCGCCCGCAATGGCTGGCTGGACGGCGAGACCGCCGCCAAGCTGTCCGGCTCGCGCTTCACCGTGCTGCGTGGCCCGATCGCGCGCCTGCACCGTGCGCTGGCCCAGTTCATGGTCGACCTGCACACCGGTGAGCACGGCTACGAGGAAACCAACGTGCCGCTGCTGGTCAACGCCGACTCGCTGCGCGGTACCAGCCAGCTGCCGAAGTTCGAGGACGACCTGTTCAAGACCGCCGTGGGCGATTCCACGCGCTACCTGATCCCGACCTCGGAAGTACCGCTGACCAACATCGTGCGCGATGAGATCGTCGATGCCGAACGCCTGCCGCTGCGCATGACCGCCCACTCGATGTGCTTCCGTGCCGAGGCCGGCAGCGGTGGCCGCGACGTGCGCGGCATGATCCGCCAGCACCAGTTCGAGAAGGTCGAGCTGGTCTCGATCAGCCGCCCGGAAGACAGCGACGCCGAACACCAGCGCATGACCCGTTGCGCCGAAGTGGTTCTGGAAAAGCTGGGCCTGCCGTACCGCAAGGTGCTGCTGTGCACCGGCGACATGGGCTTCTCGGCGGTGAAGACCTACGACCTGGAAGTCTGGCTGCCGTCGCAGGAGACCTACCGCGAGATCTCCTCGTGCTCGAACTGTGGTGACTTCCAGGCCCGCCGCATGCAGGCCCGCTGGCGCAACCCGGCCACCGGCAAACCGGAACTGGCGCATACCCTGAACGGTTCGGGCGTGGCGGTGGGCCGCGCGATGATCGCGGTGATGGAGAACTACCAGAACGCCGACGGCAGCATCACCGTGCCGGAGGCCCTGCGCCCGTACATGGGTGGCCTGGAAACCATCGGCTGATAGCCTGATGGGGTGGGTGCCATGCTTGCGTGGCACTGCTCTGGCTCTGGTGGGTGCCATGCTTGCATGGCACTGCTGCGGCTCTGGTGGGTGCCATGCTTGCATGGCACTGCTGCGGCTATGGTGGGTGCCATGCTTGCATGGCACCGTATCCACGCATGGCGTGGATCTACGATGCGGGCTACATCCACGCAATGCGTGGATGAACCACCGTGATCACTCCAGAACCCGCAGCTTCTCCAACGGCACCCAGCCCGGTTCGCCCGTCTCCGGCATGCACCACGCCCAGCCATTGAGCGTGCGCTCGCCACGCAGCAGCTGCCCGGGATCCACATCCAGTTCGCGCGCACAGTAGTCTTCCGTGGCAAATGCGCCACCCTGCGCGTCGCGGCCGATCACCGGCGCCGGCACGAATCCCGGCTGCTGGCCCTCTGCCTCGCACAGGAACCAGTCTTCCCAGCCTTCGGGCCCTTCATAACGTTCGCCCACCACCAGCGCCTGGCCACGGCGCAGGGTGATCGGGTGCGGAAATTCGCTGCGGTGTGCAGTGGTCACGATGTAATTCATGGCCCCAGCCTAACGTTCTGGTGAGCGTCGCGCATGGCAGCGTATCCACGCGCACGCGCGGTGGATCCACGTCATGCGTGGATGACGTAGCGCTCAGTCCGTACGCCACAAAAAAACGGCCCCGCAAAGCGGGGCCGCCAGGGTGGGCCGGGATGGGGGAGGGGATCCCGGCCCGCGTTCAGCGCCCAGACGAGGAGAGAGCGGCGCCGAACGCTGGAACGCTTATGCAGCAGCGGCCTCGGCCGCTTCGTGCGACGGCAGCGCAGCCAGTGCGCCGGCAATGGCGTCTTCGCGGTGCTGCGGCGAGTAGGCGATGCCTTCGGCGCGTACGAACTCGACATCGTTGATGCCCCAGAAGGCAAACGTCTGGCGCAGGAACGGCTCCTGGAAGTCCGCGGGCGAATCGGTGTAGATGCCGCCACGGCTGCTGGCGATGATCACCCGCTTGCCACCGGCCAGGCCGACCGGGCCGTTCTCGGTGTACTTGAAGGTGCGCCCGGCCACGGCCACGCGGTCGATCCAGGCCTTCAGGGTGGACGGAATGCTGAAGTTGTACATCGGCGCGCCGATCACCACGATATCGGCCGCCAGGAACTGCTCGAGTACCTGTTCAGCATCGGCGGCTTCGGCAGCGTCGGCCTTGGCAAGCGATCCGCTGCGCAGGTGCGGTACCGGATTGGCGTCAAGATCGCGATAATCAACCTGCAGGCCGTCGATCTGCTGCGTGAACTGGGCCACCACGGCGGCGGTCAGGTGGCGGGAGACGGAGTTGTCGCCAAGCACGCTGGCGTCGATGTGCAGAAGCTTCATGGCAGTACCTATGTTCGGGAGAGGTGGCGGACTTGCCGCCGACGGAGAGAACGATAGGTTGTTGCAAAGGCGGGATAAAGGTGGTTGAATGCCACGTATTGTTCTAGATATGGAACTCGGGCATGCATGACCTGAATGATCTGTACTACTTCGCGATGGTGGTCGACCATGGCGGATTCGCCGCCGCCGAGCGCGCACTGGGTATCCCCAAGTCGCGCCTGAGCCGCCGCATCAGCCAGCTGGAAACCGACCTGGGCGTTCGCCTGCTGCAGCGCTCCACGCGTCGTTTCGCCGTCACCGATGTCGGCACCAGCGTGCACCGCCACGCGCAGACGATGCTGGCCGAGGCACAGGCCGCACGCGAAGTGGTGGACCGCCTCAGCGCGGAACCGCGCGGCGTGGTGCGCGCCAGCGTGCCGGTATCGCTGGCGCAGATGCAGCTGCCCAAGCTGCTGCCCAAGTTCCTTGAGCAGTACCCGAAGGTGCGCCTGCAGTTGAACATCAGCAACCGCCGCGTGGACATCATCAACGAAGGCTACGACGTGGCCCTGCGCGTGCGCTCGCGCCTGGACGACGATGGCAGCCTGGTGATGCGCAGCTTCGGACAGGTGCAGGAACTGCTGGTGGCCAGCCCGAAGTACCTGGATCGCGCCGGCCGGCCGAAGGATCCTGAAGAGCTGACCCAGCACGTCACCCTCAGCATCAGCGAAGACGAAGCCCGCCAGCGCTGGGAGCTGCACGGCCCGGAAGGCGAAGTGCGCCGGGTCGACCTGCAGCCGCGCGTGGCCGGTTTCGACTTCCCGCTGCTGCAGAGCATGGTGAAGGACGGTTTCGGCATCACCATGCTGCCGGAAACCGTGTGCGCCGATGCGGTGCGCAACGGCGAACTGGAAGTGGTGCTGCCGGACTGGTCGCTGCCGCAGGGCGTGTGCCATGCCGTGTTCGCCTCGCGCCGCGGCTTGCTGCCGGCGGTGCGCGTGTTCATCGACTTCCTGGCCGAGCACCTGCCGCCGCAGCTGGAGGCCTCGCGCCTGGATTGCGGTGGCGCCTGTGAAAAGGCCAAGGAGCGGATCAAGGCCAGTGCGCTGGGCGCGTTGGCAGTGGATGCGGGCTGAGGCACCTGGCCGCAACTGCACCGCCGATCTGTGAAACGGTAGCGCCGGGCCATGCCCGGCGTTGCTGCTTTCCGGCCCCGGTCACTTCCGGCCGAACAGCCGGTCCCAGAAGCTGCGCCGCGGCGGTGCGGCTGGCCTGGGCTCGGCAATGACCGGCGCTTCCAGGACCGCCATCAGCTCCGCGCTGCGCGGCTTCTTCAGGAAGCGCGCGTAATCCAAGTAGCTGGTCACCTTGCTCATGTGCAGGCGCTCGGGCATTGCGGGCAACGCGCCGCCCTGCAGCAGCAACCGCAGTGCCTGTGGGTGGTCCAGGCGGATCGCCTCGAACAGCGCGGTGCCGCCACAGCCCGGCTCGATCTGGTTGGCGCGCTGTGGCGCATCCTTCAACAGCTCTCGCAGCGCATCCGGGTCGTCGCGGTCCACGGCGGCAACCAGTCGTGCCAGCGCTTCAGCTTCTTCGGGTGGGAGGCTATCGCGATAGGCCTGGTCGGCGATCTCGCGCTCGTCGCGCCCATCACCGCCCTGGATGCACAGGAAGTCGGTGACCAGGGCGACCGGAATGCCGGAGGTATCCAGCGCCCAGTAGCTGGGATAGACGCCGTCGCCCCAGCCGCTGGTGAATACGACCAGGCCGTGTGGAGAGTCCTCGCCCCACGGGCGGTACTCGGCGCCTTCATCCAGGCCGTCATGGTCGATCAGCGCATCCGACCATTCGCTGTCTTCGTCGCCATCGGTCTGTTCGATCAGGGCCAGCAGTGCCTGCTGAGTGTTGGTATCCATGAAGCAGCCGATGCCGGCGTCGACCGGATAGCCAATGAAACTGTCCTCATCCAGGCCGGTCAGGTCCTGCGTGGTCCAGCGTGCCATCTGCCAGTGCAGGGCAGACGCAGTGAGGGCTTCGCGGGGCTTGAACCAGACCACGGCCAGCGCCGGGCGGCCGCTGTGCACGATGATTTCGACCGGATGCCGGCCTAGGGGGGCGGTGTAGTCGGCCAGCGCCGGCGCCTCGGCCTGGACCAGCGGATCGCAGACCACCACATGCCCACTGCTGACCGGCAGGTGCCCGGCGAACGTGCGGTGCAGGGCCACTGCGGCCAGCTGGGTGTCGTCCAGCAGGGTGGTGCGCAGGTTGGCCAGATCGAGGTGGGCCATGGGGGCTCCGATTGCAGTGAAGGCCCCACCGTGCCGGATGCGAAGGGCGGGGGCAAGGGTGGTCTTGGGCAAATGCTCTTCACGTGCGAGAATACGCCGCTGCCCGGGCGACCGGGACCCGATTGGAGAGATGGCCGAGCGGTTTAAGGCACCGGTCTTGAAAACCGGCGAAGGGTTAAACCTTCCGTGGGTTCGAATCCCACTCTCTCCGCCAAGGCAATTCCTAAGCCCCTGTTTGCAGGGGCTTTTTTCTTTTCTAGGCCGCGCGTCCCATGCTTTGACCCACATTCTGTGGATTCGTGATCGAAGCGATGAAACGGTCGATGTCCTCCTTCAACCATACCGCACGCGCGCCGATCTTGTGCGACTTAGGGAACGTCCCTTCTTTCATGCGTCGATAGATCGACGAGTGGCCCAGGCTGGTGCGCACTGCGACAACCTCGATCGGTTGCAGGTCGGCATACAGTTCCGTAACGGTGATTTCGCGCGTCTTGTTCGTAGCCATGGTGTCCTCCTTCAGTTCGTGGCCAGCGCAGCGCGCAGCTGCTTGGTGGCGGTGGTCATGCGATTGCTTCCAAGGGCAGCCCGTGCTGGTGGCCAGAATCATGGGCGGCGGGGGAGATCCACAGGCATTCGGTACGGGTCGCTCCACCACGACCAGCGGCGATGCGTGCCGTAGTCTCTACCCGTTGCCACCCGGCCAATGAGTCGTCGTACAGCTCGGTCCGATATCCGCTGACTACGACCATTCCACGCAGTGCGAGTAAGGCCTCCAGTAACTCCTGGTGATCCTCAAACGTCATTTCGTGCTTGTAATAGCCGGCCTTCCCAGACTGCATGACCCGAGTGCTGTGCACGTACGGGGGATCGACGTGATGGAGCGTCTGCGGTGCGTCGTGCTGCCGCATGACTTCGATCGCCGGGCGGTTCTCAATTAGGACACCGCTGAAGCGATCCGCGATCGCGACCAACCCATCGGGGAACTTCTGCCAGAGATGTTGCGCAGTGCCATAGGCACGTTGGGAGTCGATGCGGAATCCGGTCTTTCCCTTTGTCGCGCCGGCAGACCCAAAGCCCATCTGTGCACGCACGACCAAGCGGCGTGCCCGTTCAACCGGATCTAGCGTCGGTTGCCATGCATGGTCGAACTCGGCACGGGCATAGGGCGTCAGCCGGCAGGCCTCGATCAGTGATTCGCGCTGCGCGGTGTCCTGCAGGACGCGGAAGAAGTTCACTACGTCCCCGTCCAGGTCGTTGTAGACCTCGGCATAGCTGCGAGACTTCGTGAGCAGCACCCCTGCGGCACCTCCGAAGGGCTCCACGTATGCGCGGTGTGCTGGCAGGTGCTGGTGAACCCACCCGGAGATCCGGAACTTCGCGCCGTGATAGCGGAATGCTGGGCGGGTGATCATGCGGCGCACCTGCGCGACCACCAGCGCAGCCCATTTCGCGCGGTGCGGCATGTGCGGCTGATCGCCCACTAGGTGGCGATGCCGGCCATGAACCCGGCCAGGGCGAACATGTGGACCATTGCAGCGGTGAGCAGCTGGTCAGCCATGGCAGTTCTCCGCCCGGCGCGACTGCATGGCAGAATGGCGGCGAGTCCACAGGGGGATCATGGAATGAAGTGGGTTGATGGAGTTTTTCGGTGCAGTCCTTTGGGCGTCGATGACTGCGTGGTGTGGTGGGATGCCATTGCCGCCTATGCAAGCGTATCCGCCGCGATTGGAACTTGGGTGGTCGGTTTCATTGCCGGCGTGATTGCGCTGATGACTTATCTTCATCGAAAGGGAGAGGTAGACGCAGGGCTGCTTGGTGAGTTCGAGAGAAAGAGGGCTCAGCACCAGCGCTGGGTGATGGACTTGGAGGCGGCAACATATGCGCAAGCCTTGGTGCACAGCTTTGAGGCTGATCTTTTGCCGAAGATTCTCTCCAAGAGAGCGTTCCGGCCGCTGGTAGATTTTTTTGGGGTTTGTGAGGATTCTTTGCCCGTCAATCCTCTTGTGCCTGATCGCTATGTCTTCGAAGAGTCGCAGCGTGTGCAGCTTTTTCACATCGAACATAGCCTCCGGCGCGTACGCAGTTGCATTGCGATTTGCCGTAGCCGTTTTGACGCGTCGAACATAGAGGTTGCGGCCATCAAGGACGACTTTCGTAGTCTGAAAGACTGGGTTGACGCGCTCCACCAAGAAGTGAGTGGCTTCTTGCCAACTGCTTCTGCGATGGCACCAAAGCGCTAGGATCGCTATCCAAACCCCGCGCGAGGCCGCTGACCGCAGCGCCACCATATCGATGTCGTCCACCTGGTCGCTCAGGACGCGGCGCCCCCGGCGCAGTTGGCCGGCGATCACGGCACGGTTTTCAAGGGCAAGAAGGGCCTCCGCGTGCATGTGCATTGCACGGCGGTGGTCGTGGCGGAACGGGCGGTAGGTGAGGATGTGGTCGCCCAGTGCCTTGTCAATGGACCGGCCCCAGGCGAAGCCTTCGGTGCGCTTCGGCTGCCGGCAGTCGTAGCGGGTACCGGTCATGGCAGAATCGGCTCCAACATGGACAGGGGAGTAAGAGGATGGCTAATTGCCTGCTTTCGACAGACTGGGGAAACGTGGCCGATTGGGCAGCGGTGTTGGTTGGGGTCGGTGCCGCCGTAGCAACCACGGTCGTGGCGGTGATCGCACAGCGAACGTCCAAACGAGCAACGGAGATAGCTGAGGAGGCGACGAAGATCGCGGCACAGCAGCATGGGGAGGCAGTTGCTCTCAGGGAGGAAACCGCGCGGATCATCGGCAGGCTTCTCCTGCACGAAGTCTCCAGGCTTCCTGTTCGACTGCAGTGCATAACCAAGGCGTTGGGCGAAGCCGGCTTTCAGTCTGGTGTGATCAATTGGGCAGCAGCAGTGCACGCCGCAATCGCTGATCTTGATGTTCCGCTTCTGCCTAGCGCAGAACTGGCTGAGGACCGCATCCACACGCTGCCCCCAGGTCTGGGGGCAGATCTTGCATACCTGATTAGCCATGCTCGAGATGTCCGTGATGGCGCCGCCCGAATTCACGGCATTGTCGACAGAGCAAGTGATTTCAGTTCTGCGAAGAGAGACGGTGACTACGTAACTCAAGCCATGTCGCAGGTGAACAACTTCGAGCTGCAGCTTATGACAGTTGCGGAATTTGCTAATGACTTTGCAAACGAGTTTCATGGCTTTGTTTTCGGAGAGATGCAGAGTCCAGAAAAAGCCGATTGATTGGCAAGAAATCAACCCGATAGGCCCATCGATACTAGTCCGATGCCCTCCGCCTTTTCGCGTGGGTTTCCGCTCGCATGCAGCAAGCGCCTTGCCGTTAATCAACTGGAAGAACCACAGCGGCGGCCGGGCTGCGTACTTGGTGCAGGTCTTCATGGCCGCTCCAGGCGCGATTTGCTGAGATTCGCCCAGGTCACCGAATACGGGCCGCACTTTAGCCGCGTGTCGGCAGTCGTCATGGACACGCCCAACTCGTCGGTGGTCTGGCGCATGGTGTAGCTCTTGCCTTCGACGGCGCGTGCGTAAACGCGCGGCCTTTGCCCTGCCAGCCCGAGCGTGGGACCAGAGGTGTCGCTCGCTTAGCGTGGAGCCCATTAGGTTGCGTCCGACTGGTAGGGGGCAAGGGGCGGTCTGTTCATTGCGGCGATTGCCAGCGGTCGCACGAACCAGGCAGCGAGGCCGTCCTCGGTCTCGCCCAGCCACACCAGACGCCAGTCCTTGCCGGGTGCCTCCGGGTGCCAGTCGTGAAGTTCCTGTGCGGAGTTGTAAACGCCCGATCCAATGCCTTCCTCGGCGAACTCGCCCTCAACCACGACCAGGTCGAAGCCCTGCGCAAGGAACAACGGTCGCAGCGATGTCTCGCGACCGTCTGCCCACGCCGGCACGTCCGGATGGCACAGTATCTCGCCGTCGGCATTGCGCGCTGGGAGCCGACTCGGGTGGTACAGACCGCGCCAAGGGTCCGCCGGATCGACGACGGTCCGGGTCTGATTCCTAACGAGTTCCAGCAGTTCGGTCGCCTGCGCCAGCCGGGCGCGGGTGGTATCGCAGAGCGGTGTGTCGCCGTCCTGCATGCTGCTGCGCAGAGTCGAGATATAGGCGGTTACGGCGGCTTCGAACACGCGCAGATCCTGCAAGCGCGGAAGGCGGTGGTGCAGATCCCGCAGCGCGGTCTGGGCCTGCCCGAGGGTGATGGCCTTCGCCTGGTTGGGCAGCCACACAGCCTCGACAGCGATCGCACTGATCGTTTCGAATGCGTCGCGCAGAATGGGGCAGTTCGTGGGGAGAGTGACAAGTTTCTCGGTCATCGGCGGGCCTGCTCGAATTGGGTGTCGGTGTTGACGAACGCGCCAGCGAGCGGCGCTACCTGGGACGCCTGCTCGGCGCCAGCGGTGCAAAGGGGGAAGGGGGCGGCGCGGCGATATCGTCGGTTCGGGTCCGAAGCGAACTTGCCGCCTTCGATGCGAATCACCTGGTACTCAGGGAACGCCTCATCGGGCAGCGCTTCGCGTGCCTCTTCCATCAGCGCGACAAAGCGCGCCTGCCATTCGACCGGCATCGACTGCAGGGTGCGTCGCGGCACCACGTGGTAGGCGGCGCGGCTGACGCCGAATGCATGCGATGCCGGGCCGTCGGAATAGGTACTGCCGGGCCTGCCGGGTTCAGTGACGGTCGCTGCGTGCGAATCGCTGCTCATGTGTGCCTCAGTCGATGTCAAGGGCGGCCATGCGCTCTGCATAGCTGCCGTGGTTGGCGGAGTGACGGCTCATCAGCGGGCGAAGTGGGGTGTGCCCCAGCACCTCGATCTGCCCGCCCGCTGCGAGGAAAGCGTCCAGGTCGTCGGCCAGCTGCTGCCGGTCGAGTTCCTGGTGTCGGATCGTGGTCGCCGCGTCACTGACGCCTGTAAGCGGACCTGGCGTGCAGGTCGGCTGCACCCGGGCAGGTGCCGCGCGCAGCGGGGCGATCGCATGTTGCGTGTGGCTGGAGAGGCGCCAGATGCCACGCACGCCGGAGCGGTGGCAGATGGCCTGGCCGCTGCGCGCCAGCCCCTTCAGCGTGTAGCCGATGGCCTGGTGGGTGCTGTTGATGCGGCCAGCGGTCTTAATCTGCTCGACCGTGGCGCCTTGCGGGAACATGGACAGGACCCTGCGCACTTCGGCAGCTCGGCCGGTCTGCTGTGGACGGGCGCTCATGCGTGGGCCTCCGCAAGCAGTTCGCGCATGGCCCAACCGAGATGCATCACCTGGGACGAGCTGTCGGCGACAGCGTCGGGGTTCTCGGTCAGGACCAGCGTGTTATCCAACGGGTAGCTGCTGTGCCCAGTGGAGCGGCCATGGGCAGTTCTCCTGGTCAGGCGGCGATGGGCGTGGAAGGGGAAGCGGCAGCGATCTCGGCCAGGACTTCGCCCCGATGGCGGGCGAGCAGGGAGATCGGGATACGCAGGTGAGCGAGGCTTGGATCAGTCCAGCGCAGCTCAGCCAGCGCGGCCTTTTCCATCGGTACCGGTCGCGAGGCAAGGCCACACCGATGGCACTCGATGTGTAGCAGCGGCGGGCACGGGGCGCCCAGGCGATGGCCGGTCGGGGCGCCTTCAGTCACCACGACGTGAGGCCGATGGCCGGGTCCACACAGCGGCACGGAGTCGGGGAGCGGGCGAGAGGTCTGTCGCATGGTCAGCCCCTCAGGGGAGAGGGAAGAAGTTTGGAGAGCTGATCATCAAGAGCTGGGACGACAGCCAGGCTATTCTCTTGTAGCTGCTAAATAACAAATGGCAGTGGCATTTCATCGGCTTTTTGGGCTTGACTCAAGTCCGCAACCTGATTTATCTGTCGTGGCATGGGTTTGGTAAAGTTAGTGTACTGTGCTGCTGTTCTACAATTATTATATGCGCGAATGAGTTCATTTTAGTATTCATTGATGGAGATTTGTTTTATGGATGTTTCGCTCCCGTTGCCGTCTATGCTCATTGCAATGATCGCAATATGGATTGCATATAAAAACTACCTGAGAAAGGGTGGATTGGATATCAGGGGTGCGTATAGCGTGACTGCTAGTGTCGAGTCTAGCGAAAAATACATAAGTGAAATTCTGATCGAAAATGCTAAGGATCGGTCGGTAACAATTTTTGCAATATATCTACAGATTGGGCGCTCACATTATCTTCAGTTGATTGACTTTGAATCATCGCCTCTTATTCTAAAGGCATTCGAGTCATTCAAAAAGGAATTTGGGCCAGTTGAGTGCTATTCGAATAACCTTTCTCGGTATCGCGTTAATCGTATGCTGGCCGATAAAAAAGTCAAAAAGCGTCTTGTTTGTTCGACATCAAGTGGTAGATACGTCGTTCCTCGCGTCATACCAAAATGGACGCCATTTGTTGCATCGCTTTCCAATGCGCTTGTAAGAGGAATTTATCCATCGCGTACAGAGTTTGAAGGGAGGGCGGTGGGTGATCAGGTCGATTACCTCGTCAAGTTTACTTCCGAAGGCGGTGAAAATCCTCGTGTAGTTCTTTTGCAGAAAAGCTCATATAGATATCAGATATTTGAGGGTGTTCAGCTCACTCCGGAGTCGCTCATGACGAGCGATGCTCTTTCATTGTTTCTTGAGGAGGAGAGGAGAAATGGTGCTTTCGGTGATT
Organism: Stenotrophomonas sp. TWI1409; assembly: GCF_039673015.1. Lineage (NCBI taxonomy): Bacteria > Pseudomonadati > Pseudomonadota > Gammaproteobacteria > Lysobacterales > Lysobacteraceae > Stenotrophomonas > Stenotrophomonas sp. TWI1409. The sequence goes on along the minus strand of NZ_JBDJKU010000003.1, from coordinate 62,165 downwards.
TAAGGATCGAAATTGCGGATGTTGGCGCATGGAGAAGTTTCAAGCATTCGCAGTTCGGGCTCTTCGATCGAGACGCTATAGAATTGCGCCAGCCATCTATGTGGGAGTTCTATGTGCTTGGAAATTTCTATGCTCGCTGGAGGAAGCTGAGAGCAAGAAAGGCGTTCGCAAAAAAACAAGTTTCCGTCCCCAGCGGGGATTCGGCAGGCGCTTGACTCACTTCGGTTGAGATGCACTGGTCGAGCCTAAGGGGGTGGAATCAGACCTTGCTGATCTTTGGTTCATGCGACAGGTTCCAACAGTCCCTCGGTGTTGTTACGAGGGGTGTTAACCGCTCGGCTCACGCGGTAGGCATCCATCGCCGGCGTCTCGCTGGCCAGCAGCATCGCCATGGCGACGTCTGGGCTGGCCGTCATCCACTCATCGATCTGGCCGGCCTGCAGCCACACCGGCATGCGGTCGTGGATGTCGGCCGACACGCCGCTGCTGTCGCCAGTGATGATGGTGAAGGTGCCCAGGTTGCCGTCGGGCAGCAGGGGGTTGGCGTCCTCCCACAGGCCGGCGGCCAGCAGCGTCCCGGTGGCGTGGATGAACCACGGGTCTTTCTTTTCGTCGATCGGGCTCACCGACCACTCGTAATAGCCGGCCATTGGGATGACACACCGGCGCTTCTTGAACGCCGCCCGGAAGGCGGGCTTTGTGGCGACCGTTTCGATGCGGGCGTTAATGGTCGAGCCCTGCAGTCCCTTGGCCTTGGCCCAAAACGGCAGCTGGCCCCAAGCCAGCCGGGTCACCTGCCGGCCGTCGCCGCGATCCAGGATCACCGAGGCGCGCTGCGTCGGCGCCAGGTTGTAGCTGGGCTGGATCTCGGCCAGACCAAGGGCAAGGTCAGCCAGCCCGGGCTGGCCGAAGTCGACAACGGGGAGCTGGACGAATCGGCCGCACATACAATAATGATAGGTCGGCTAACCGTTCGAAGCGCGTATACGACTTGCTCAGATCGAGTGGCGCGATTGCTTATTCGCCGCCGGCTCTACCGTAAGCAACTGCCCCTCGCCGTAGAGCTAGAACGTTCAGCAGTTTGTCGGATCTGGGTGCTGTGCGGTGCAGGGAGAGGCGACGCCCCAATCTGCATGACGCGCAACTGCTGCTATCATCCGCCGACCCAATTCGAACGCAGGGATGCAGACGTGGCAATTACAAGCATTAGAGTACATGGCTCGCGCGCAGCAGCACTGGGTTTGCCTGAGCAGACTTTGTACCGTTTAGGTTCTTACGTGGTCTTTGCTGGGAAGAATGGTAGCGGCAAATCTAGGTTGCTGCGTTATGTTTCTGAAGTTATTAACTTTGCTAAGTCGGTGGACAAGGAAAAATACAAAGCGCAGCTCGAGGGTATGAGAAGTCAGTCGCCGACCTATCGCGCTCGTCCGGAGATTACACAAAATATAGAGCAGCTGGAAATCCTGCTGTCTGACGTGGGGGGAGTGGTGTCGGATGGCCTCCACGGCCACGCAGTGCGTTTTCTTCCATCCTCAGGTGATCTGGCAAATCCTGACGATATGGCGAGGAGCACGCGCGAGACGCACGCCTCCAACCTTAAACAAGGTGATGCCACTCATTGGAACTCGAGTGTGTTGGCATACATTGCCAAACTTCAGGACGAGTGGCGAGAAGCTACACATCAACATTCAACGCATCAACAGGCGGACATTGATCGAGCCATTGAGCGCTATGAATCTTTGAACGAAGCGGTGGAGCAGTTCTTTGGCCAGCGCTTGGAGCGAGGATTGGACGGAACGCTTACGATGTACGGAAAGAACATCGCACGCGCCGAATTGTCTTCGGGGCAGAAGATTGCGCTTCAGCTCATAGCGGCGCTTCACGCTCAAGCTGACGAACTTGGGCCGTCTGTCCTTGTCTTGGATGAGCCCGAGAATCATCTGCATCCTGCTGCGCTAGTACACCTCTTGTCGCGCATTCGTAAGAACGCTCCAGACGTTCAGATTTGGATTGCTACTCACTCCATCCCACTTTTGGCGTACATCAACTCCATACAGCCAAGTGCCATTTGGGGTGTCGACGATGGCAAAGCCGAGTTTGCAGGCCGCAAGGCAGAGGATGTGATCAAGAGCCTTCTCGGTAATGACGAGAATATTGGCCATCTGACTTCATTTCTGAGTCTCCCATACCATTTGGCATCAAATAATTATGCATATCAATGCCTGCTTCCCCCGGAGGTGGTATATACCGGCCAGGCGGATTCTCAGCTGCAACAAATACGTAGATCGCTGAATGATCTTAGGGGGTCGGACGCCCTGAAGGTCGTCGATTTTGGGGCGGGGAAAGGTCGCTTAGTTGAAGCTCTGGCGTCAGACGATGATGAGGGGACGCTCTTCGATTACATCGCATTCGATCCATGTTCGGACGACGCCGCCGTTTGCCAGGATGCGATTAAGCGAAAGTATGGATCTTCAGAGGGTAGGTATTTCAACGATGATGAAGCACTAATAGCGTCAAGGGGGGCATCTTGGGCCGACTGCGTCGTAATGACAAACGTGCTCCATGAGGTTCCTGTCGAAGATTGGTTGCGGCTTTTTTCTCCCTCCGGCCTCATTTCGAGAATTCTTAAGTCGGGTGGATACGTATTGATTGTCGAAGATCAGCGAATACCCGTGGGTGAGATGGCTCATCAGAACGGTTTTCTTCTCATGAATACGAATGAGCTGATGGAGTTTTTTGCCATAACTGCCGATGATAGAGCGGCTGGAAATTTCAGGGCAAGTGACGATCGTGATGGGCGACTGACTGCCCACTTGGTCTCTAAGCACCTATTTCAGAGGGTTACGGCGGGCAGTCGGCGGGCGGCGGTTGAAGCTATTAGAAATTTGGCGATCCGGAATATAGTCAAGCTGAGGGTGGCTGAGAAGTCCTATGCCAATGGTTTGCTGCACGGGCTATGGGCCCAGCAGTTGGCAAATGCAACGTTGGCATTGGAGCAAATTTGATCGTGGCCCAATTCGCTGAGGGGTCGAGCCTTGCTCGACCATGCCAAATCAGGCGCCCAGCGTCCTTAGATCCTCTAAGGATACGGTCTAACCGGCCCGTGATTGACTTCGAACAGCAGCAGTTCCACTGCCTTGATCGCTGCCTCGCGTCGGATCTCACACTGGCTTCCCCGATTTCCTGGCTTGTTCAGAATCACCGTCACTTCAACGTCGCCGGCCACAGAAAGGGTCAGTGTTGAGGCCGTATCGTCGCCAACAAATCTGCCGTTCACTAAGGTTTCGTCGCTCATTGTCTGTTCCAGGGGCGTGGGAATCCACACCGTAGCGAAGTGCAATCGCGCCAGTTGAGACGATGGCCGTGCGCTTGGACTCAGCGCCGTTCCGGTAGGCCTGCCGAGCTTCGCCATGTGAGACTATTGCTTGAAGCCAAAGGGATAAAGGCATGGACCTCGATTGGAAGGTCATCATCTCAACACTAGTTGGCGGCGCGATTACGTTCGCAGCGACCACTGGGCAGGAGATGCTTAGAAATCGACGGGTAAGAAGGGCGACAATGCTGTCTGTCGGAGCAGAGATCGCTGCAGGGCTCGATATCGCGCGGGCTCGAGGTTGGGCAAAGGACGTCGAAGACTGCATCGAGCAGGCCATGCAAGGAAGGGTCGTGCGGCTCACCATTTTATTGCCGAAGGAGACGATCCCCTCGTGCCGTGCTGCTCTCGCACAAGGGGCCTTGGGGGACGGTGAGCTAACCGGGCTGGTAACGTGCTTTGTGATTGCTGTCGATGGCCTGAAAGCAGACCTGGATCGCCTGTTCGAGTACGACTTCGATAGTCCAAGATGCATGGTCTCGGCGGATGACCCAGAACACGCAGTGAAGTTGTATGTGGAAATGCTTGGGTTGCTGACCGCGATCGAGAACTTCGGAGCGGATGCCATAGCCTTGGCTGCCAAACGGCTGGGCCGAAAGGGCAAGTGGTTGCGAGAGAAGTTCGAGCGTTTGGCAGCGCCTGAAACGTTAAGGTAGCTTTCTCTGCCTCTGAGACGCGGAGCCGTATCCTCCGGCTATGCGCTCTTCCCACGGCTTCCGCACCGCCCCGATCCCCTCTGGCTGGGTCCAGACCGGTGAGCGCTGGGCGCTCTGGTACAAGGGCCGCGAGACGGCCAGCGTCACGCCAGATGGCGGTCCTGGGGTCCGGCTATGGATGGAAGGCCAGAAGATGTGGCAGGTGAAGGACGTGCGCGCCGCCAATGTTCGGCAGGCGAAGCGGTACGCCGAGCGCTGGTGTGCGGCCAGGCTCTATGCCGATCTGCCCCTGCGCCAAGCCGTCGCACGGCTGACCGACAGCACCCCGATCCAGCCGGAGCCGCCATTGCCCGGGCTGCCGCCGACCCGTGAGCAGCAGCAACAGGCCCGGCGCTTGGCCGAGGCAGGAGCGAAGGAGATCGAGCGGATCAAAGCGGCGCTGGAGCCGCGCAAGCCGCCGGCAGAGACGAAGCCCAGAGCGAAGGATCCGATGAAGATATGGATGAGGGCGGGGCTGCAGCTGGGGCGTCGCTAAGCCGAAAACTGACAGGCGTGGCTGTATCAACGGAATCAGCCTGGTTGATCAAATGCGCTTGTGCTATTTATTTTGGAACGCGAATGGGCGCGTGATAGTCCGTATAGATTTTGTCATACAGGCTGGACACGGAAATGTTGAACTCAATCGAGTTAGTTTTTTCATCAAGTCGGCTCATGTCAGCAGCCCCCAGCTTCTTGGTTAGATTGATGGTGTCAATTGAGAGGCCTGGTGCGATGTAGCTGCCAATTGCCAACGCGTTTCTCTCGATAGAAATTTGCTCTACCGGGTCCTGCATTAGCCAATCACAGAATTCATAGAATTGGGATGGATCCAAAAGGTTGAAGGTCCCACCTTCCGTTGTGGCACTGAAGGCGACAAGACGCGCGACGCCAGGGCCATGATTGGTTACCCTTAGAACGTAAGAGAGAACGCCCAGCTCAATGTCCATGTGTGGGCGCGCTACTCTTATGTTGTGACGTCTTTGAACCTCAGCAAATGCGATTGAGAATCCAAGGGCGAGTAGCGCAACAACGAGCGAACAGATCGCCACGATCTCTGATGCCGATTGTCCGGCTGAACTGGCAGCTGGTTCCGCAAACACAATCGTCTTGGCAATCATGGTCATCATCCCTGAAGAAAATTCGCCCAAGCATCCATTAGGGGGCGACGCTTGTCCAGAAGCTGCCCTCGCCGATATGCCGCCTCCGCCTTGTTCTTGATGGCGTGTGCCATCGCCATCTCCACCACCTCGTTTGCATAGTCCGTCGTCTCGGCTGCCCAGTCGCGGAAGCTGGACCGGAAACCGTGCACGGTGAATGGCAGCCCCAAGCCTTTCGGCGCTGGCTTCTGCACTAGGTAGAGCATCGCATTCTCAGCCAATGCGAACGGTGGCTCCTTGCGGGATAAGTGCTCCAGGATTGCCAAGGCTGCGTCGGTCAGTGGCACGATGTGTTCCCGGCCGCCCTTCATCCTGCTTGCCGGGATGGTCCACAGCCGGTGTTCCAGATCGAATTCCGGCCAATCCGCTCCGGTTACCTCGGCCGTCCGTGCAGCGGTCAGGATGACGAACTGCAGCGCCCGTCGGCTGCGCGCCTCTCGCTCGGCAAGGGTCGCCATGAAGGCTGGCACATCCGCGTAGGGCATTGCGTCATGGTGCTTGGGCTTGGTCACCTTGGTGGCCTTGGGAAGCAGGTTCTCCAGATGGCCGCGCCAGCGCGCCGGGTTGTCTCCGTCGCGGTGCCCGTGGACCTTCGCCCAGTCAAGCACGCGCTCGATACGTCCGCGCACGCGCGTGGCTGTCACCGTCTTTTCGGTCCAGATGGGGCGCAGGCATGCCATGATCAGGTGAGTATCGACGTTCCCAACTGGCGTATCTCGCGCCGGTCCGTAGGTCCGTAAGGATTGCTCCCACTGCTCGGCCTGGGCCTCGTTCTTCCAGCCAGCGCGGTGGGAGGCGATATAGGCATCTGCTGCGTCGCCAAAGGTGGTGCCGGCCGAGCGACTCACCCGGCGGGCCTCGATTGGGTCCTCCCCGGCCAGCAACTGCCGGCGGTGCTGCAGCGCAGATACCCGAGCCTCCTGCAGGCTGACCAGTTGCGTGGGGCCGAGCCCCATTTCCCGACGCCTGCCACCGCGCTGGTAGCGCAGCACCCAGGACTTTGAACCGGTTGGTCCGACCAGCAAGTACAGGCCGCCGCCATCTGCGTGATAGCCTGCCTTGGTCGTGGTCTGCACGGCGCGCGCGCTAAGTCGATTGGTCGGTCTTGCCATCAGTAATGCCCCACAGTTCGCCCCATGTTTGGGGTCCGGATTCCGCGAGACTCGATGGTATGGGTGTGGAGTCTCAGGCGTTGATACGCCTAGGTTTCTGGACTCCCTGAGAGATTGTGAGAGTGTAAAATCGGCCACTCTCTCCGCCAGTTGTTTCAAAGAGCCCCTGGAAACAGGGGCTTTTTTGTTTTTTCCGCCTTGCTGCCCGTCAGTTCATCAATTCAGCTACTTAGTTCCAGGGAGGGGCGGCAGTCGTGCAGAGCACGCATGCTGCCAAGACAACACACTGACGGTTGGAAATGGAACACTCTACTCAATAGCAATCGTAATCACGTCGTACACTCATGCTCAGTCTGCAGCAGGCTGCGCAGGATTCCTACAGCATTCATTGGAGGAGGCTAGGTGAAAACAGGCGCTATTTACGTGAGTGTGTTCGGGCTCCTCTTGGGGAGTGTTGTGTCCACCACTGCACTTGCTCAGAAGGATGTTTCTGAAAGTGAGAAACTGAAGGGATTGGATGAGGAGACTGCGGTTGCAGTCAGCTCCCTCCTTTCCAGAGTCAAGTCTCTATCGGTTGATGAGGCAATCAGACGGATTCAGCTGGAGGCGGCAGTGGCGCCCAGCATCCAGGACATTCGTCGAGAGTACGCCGGGCGCTTGACGGAAATCAGCATTGAGCAGTCGCCTGACTTTCATGTTTCGGTGAAGCTCAAGGGAGATGGTGCTGTTGCAGGGCGGCAATGGACGACGGCGGCTGGTAAAGCGCGTGTCGAGTTCTCCACTGGGCACCTCTTCACGGAGGAGGAGTTCACCAAGCAACTGAAGGAAATTCGGCTGGCAGCACAGTCAGCTATCCCGGGTTTCGTTGGATTGACCGGATATGCGGGAGATAACGAGGCTGAGGTCAGAATACGTGGGGATGAACAGGACGCCCAGAAATATATGGGAATCCTGTCCAAGCTCGAACGTGCCTATCGCGTAAAGCTCCGTTTCAAGACATCGGACGTTCCTGAAAGCAATTCCATATATGCAATCGGCGGAGCCGTACTGCAGTCAAACAATTCATACTGCACCACCGGATTTACGGTGAAGCACACGGCTACAGGTCTAAAGGGAATCATAACGGCGGCGCATTGCCCCGACGACGTCATCTATGGCAACTATGGGAGTAGCCAGAACGGGACCTTGGTTACGTTCCCCTTGATATTCCAGGATCAAAGGAACGATGCGCAAACCGATGTGCAGTGGCATCGAATTCCATCTCCGCACATTCCTTTGCTGGAGACGTACGCGTCGTCAACCGTGTCCACGCGCTTTATTTCGAACGTTTACAATGTTCCAGCGAAAGACGGTACCATCTGCTTCCGTGGTTCGCGTAGCGGATATAGCTGTGGAATAGTCACGTCGGTTAAGCATAGTCCTGGAAACATTTGTGGGCCCACCGAGTCTATGCAGTGCGATGAGGTCTGGTTCAAGGTAGAGGGAAGCTCGCTCGCGTGCGGTGGTGGCGACAGCGGTGCTGCAATGTTCTTCCAGGACACCGGTTATGGCATTGTCAAATCTGCGCGCTCGGACACGCCGCTACCGGGCGAGTGCAAGTCGCTCACCGGAATGCCGTTCAGTCGCGTCAGGGCTTGGGGGTTCCAGCCCAACTAGAGACTGACCTCAACAAGCTTCTCTGAATGGTTGAGCCGTGTATTGAGCTCCATACGGTATGTGCAGCTGGCGACGTTGCTGGTATCAGCGACGTCGGCTACATGGCCAGCGTTCTCTCCGCCAGAATCATGAAATGGCCCCTGGGAACAGGGGCCTTTTTTCTGCCTCCGCAGCTGCTGTGCAGCCATCGAACCATCAGGCCAGCTTGCACGGCTTGGTATGGGCGCATATGGGTTCAGCTGAACGCACTTACCCGCGTCGCCCAACCTTCGGCTTGTTGTGGCACAACGGGTAACTGGAGCACGACCGGAAAGCCCCATGCGGCCCATTGCGGTCCACAAACACGCCCACCTTGCACACTGGGCAGCGTTCTTCATTGATGGCCGCGCCTGAAATTGCGGTCACTTTCACTGCCCCGTCCTTCACCAGCTCGTCCAGGAACGGCGAGCGCTTCCCCTGCAGGGTGAACATGGCCACCGACCGTCGCGCCCGCGTCAGCGCGACATAGAACAACCGCCGTTCTTCGCTCAGTGGGTAGGTATCCCCATCCGGCATTGCCAGGGAAAGCACCGGGTCATCCGCGCGCAGGCTCGGGAAGCTGCGGTTGATCATGCCCGGCAGGATCACGTAGTCCGCTTCGCGCCCCTTCGATCGATGTGCGGTCAGGAATTCGACCTCCATCGTGCTGCCGAAGGCTGTCTTCCAATCCGAAGGCATCGCGCTGCGATCGGCGCGGTAGCGCCCCAGGATGAAGACCGTCACGCGTCCGTTGCGCCCTTGCGGCACCGCCCCGGACAACAACTGCTGATGCAGCTTGGCGAGGTACTGGCGAACGCCATCCTGCACCTCCTCACGCCGATTCATCTGGAACGCCTGCAGCACCGGGCCCATGGCCGTTGCAGCTGAGCGAACTGATTTGGCGATCTGCGCGGGGTTGCGGCTGATGAAGCGGCTGGACACATCGCAGAGCGCCTGTGGGCAGCGGAACGTCTGTTCCAGTTTCAGCACCTGGCCATGGCCCATCCACTCGCGGAATCCGGTCATCACCGAAACGTCGGCCCCGGCGAAGCGGTTGATCGACTGCCAGTCATCGCCCACTGCAAACAGATAGCGGCCCGGTTGGCTGACCAATGCACGGCAGAGGCGTGCGCGGGCGCGCGAAGCGTCCTGGAATTCATCGGCCATCACCAGCTCGTAAGGCGATTCGTAGCGGCCCTGTTCCAGCAGCCCGGCCGCCATGTTGAGCATGTCCTCGAAGTCGATGCCGCGCTCCTCAGCCAGTGCGTTGTCCCAGGCTTGGAAAACCGGCCCTGCGATTTCCAGGAAGCGACGGTGTCGCTCCTTGAACTGATCCTCGGGCATCTGCCGCAGGCGCGCGGCCATGTCATCCAGCGTCAGGCAGTTGCTCTTGGCATGGGCAATGAAGGTGCGCATCAAGCCGATCAGGTCCGCGTCCGGCATCGGCTTGGCGCCCTGCTCGGGGAGCTCGCGGTCCGGATTCGGGTCGAGCTCGATGTCGCACTCGCCAAGCTTCTCTGCGAGGTCCAGCAGGGCATGCCCGCTGCGCAGGCCAAAGGATGTCGTCTCGACAAGGGCCGTGCCGCGTGCCACATGCTGCTGGCGCTTCCAGTGCATCCCTTCGCTGTAGTTGGCAATGTGCTTCGGCGGCTGACCATCAGCATCCAGCGCAAAGTGCTCGTGATACAGCCCGGCGTCCGGGTAATAGAAGTCGGGGCGATACTGGCGATGGGTGTCTGTCGCGGTGTCGAACTCGTAGCGTCGCTCGTAGTCGTACGTCACGCCGTTGTAGAAGAGCCAGTCGGCGATGACGCACTCTTCCAGGCTCTTCACCCGTTCCCCCTGCAGGGTACGGATGTAGGGCGTGCCATCGCGGTCGTAGCCATCGGCCTCCATTTCCGCGCCGAATGGCGGCAGGTCGCGCCCGAATACCAGGCGGAACATATCCCACTGGGTGCGGAAGTGGGTCGAGCGATCCTTCAGATCGTCCACCAGTTCGGCCAGCTTGTTGAAGCCCAGCGTGGCGTCAGTGGTCCATTCGGGGATGTCGGGCTTGCGTCCGGTGGCCTTGGCGACGATGGCCAGGCCGAGGGCGTGGAAGGTCCGGGCTTCAACCACGGTGTCGCCCATGCCGAGCCGGTCGAAGCATTGCTGCGCGCGCTCTTCAAGCTCCCTGGCGGCGTCCTTGTTGAATGCGAGCATCAGGATCCGTTCGGGTTCGACAAAGCCGCGATCAATGGCATAAGCGGCCTTGGCGACCATGGTGGAGGTCTTGCCAGAGCCAGCGGAGGCGACGACCTGCACGCGGTTGTCGAAACAGATGACGGCGCGGGCCTGTTCGTCGGTCAGCGGCTTGCTCTCGACCCGGTCCAGGAAGTCCTTGGCCAGTACCCGTTCGCGCGCTGCCATGGTTGCGTTGGCGTCGGCCCACGCCGCGGGCCAGTCCAGCTGCCAGTCGTGCAGGGCGTCCAGTGCTGCACGGTGGCTGGGCGAATGCAGGTCCTCGTGCACATCCTCATCCAGGAACAATTGTTCCAGCTCGCGCGGCCGGAGCGGCAGGGCGGGGCGACCGGCCAGCAGTGCCTGCTGTTGTTCGTGCGTGATCCAGCGGCGGCCGGTGCTGCCCCGGTCGATGAGGGCATCTGCCTCGGCCAGCCACGACTGGATCTGCTCCAGAATCGTGTCGAACAGTGCCTTGCGCCCGCGCGTGGTACCCGTAAAGCGCACCTGCTGCAGCGCTGCCGCAAGCCGGGAAGCCTGGCTGTTGGACAGTCCATCCATGGTCAGCACGCCGTCGCCCTGGGTCTGCAAGACGACTTTGGCCCAGAAGAGTCCAGGGATGACCTGCATGCGCTCGTCGTCAGCCACGTGTTGCCGGTACTGGCGACCTTCAATCAAAAGCTCAACATGTTCGCCGTCAAGTCGCAGCCACCAGTTCGGCGAGCGGGTCACACGTAGGCCCCAGCCCGAGGGGCGCCATTCCATAGACATCCAGATACTGCCTTGCGTACGTCAACTGGGCTTGCAGAGCCCTTACCCCTCCATGATAAGGGGCCTTGACCACGCGCGTGGCCTTTCGCTTCATGGTCGGCCGTGCGACCGGTTTCATTGACGTGGGCGAAGGCCGTTGCCAGCATGAAGCCTGTGGATGTGGACGCCGATCATGGAAATCGACTGGAACAGTGTGGGTACCTTGAAGCACACCGTCGGCGGCTACGATATCCGCACGGATGCACTGAAGATTCTGGTGACCGCTGCAATGCAGGGGCACGAAGGTGATGCCTCGCAGATGCGCATCGAAATGGAGGACGGCGTCGTGTTTCTGCCAGACGAGATCAGGCGCCTGGCACTGGCGCGGAGTCGCATCCGCTAGCCTCGCCGATCGGCACTGGACCTGGTTGCCCTGCGGCAGCTCCAGGTGCCAGCACCTGCCGGCACGGAATCACTCGTAGACGCGGTCCTGCCTTGTTGGAGGCACCTCAACCAGGTCTCCCCGCCTGATCAGCTCATCCAGATCCACTGCCGATGCCGCCAATGCCTCCTGCGCATCGAAATCCCATTTGTTCCTGTACTCACGCGCCAGGAGATCGCAGACAGCCTTGGCGCGCTGGTAGGCATCGCTCTTCGCGTCATCCTGCATCAGCTCATCGCGATGGATCTGGCAGAGCATCAGCTGGTGTGCGTCTTCGCCGCGCTCGCGCTCCCAGGCAATGTCGGGCAGGCCGGAAAGAGCGGTCGCAAGTGCGAGTGCAGTCATTGACATGGCGGTGTCCACAGTCGGCGGAAACCTGAGCGTATGCGAGCAGCAGTGGCAAGCGGCCATTGCTGCGCGCATGGTTTCACGGCATGTTCACCATTCGTTGCCGGATGGAATCCGCTGGGGAGGCTTCCTCAGGCATTCACATCCACCACTATCCGCCCACGCACCTTGCCCGGAATGATCTGCTCGTAAACCTCAAGCACGTCGGCAAGCCCAATCAGCTGCACCGTGCTTTCAAGCTTCTGCGGATCCAGGTCGGTGGCAAGCCGGTCCCACGCGCGCTGGCGGACGTCCTGCGGCGCATTCACCGAATCCACGCCCGCAAGGGTCACGTTGCGCAGGATGAAAGGCAGCACCGAGCCGTGCAGCGCGTCGCTCTGCGCCAGGCCGCACGCGGCCACGGCACCGCGGTACTTGGTCTCGGCGATGGCGTTGACGAGGGTAGGGCCGCCGGCCACATCCACCACGCCGGCCCAGCGTTCGGCGCTCACCGGCCGGTCGCGTGGTTCCGAAAGCTGCGCGCGGTCGATGATTTCGCTCGCACCCAGGTTGTGCAGATACTCAGCATGCTCCGGGCGCCCGGTGGCGGCCACCACGCGATAGCCCAGCTTTGAAAGGATCGCCACCGCAATCGAGCCGACACCGCCGTTGGCGCCGGTCACCAGCACATCGCCCTTGTCGGGCGTCACGCCGGCATGTTCCAGGGCCAGCACGCACAGCATGGCGGTATAGCCCGCTGTGCCGATGGCCATGGCGTCGCGGGTGCTCAGGTTGCCGGGAATCCGGTTGAGCCATTCGCCGCGCACACGGGCGCGCTGTGCAAGGCCGCCGTGGTGACTCATGCTCAGGCCCCAGCCATTGAGCACAACGCGGTCGCCTGGCTTGAAGTCGGCCCTGCTGGATTCCAGCACCACGCCTGCCAGATCGATGCCGGGAATGAGCGGGAACGTCCGGATGACCGGGCTCTTGCCGGTGAGGGCAAGCGCATCCTTGTAGTTGAGCGTGGAGTACTCGACCTGCACCAGGACGTCGCCGTCCATCAGATCGGCCTCATCAAAATCGACCAGATCGGTCGATACCTGGTTGTTTGTCTTGCGGGCGAGCAGTGCTTTGAACGTCATGGAGGGGCTCACATTCAAGGAATGGGGCCATGCTAGGCTCGCACCGCTATTGCAACAAGAACGATGATTTTCCGTAGGTACTATGGTTTTCCGGAGTATGCATGCGTAGCAAGCGTTGGGATGGCAAGAGCGGTTGCGCCGTGGAGGTCACGCTGTCGGTCATGGGTGGCGTGTGGAAGCCTGTCATCCTCTTCCACCTGATGACCGGCAAGCGTCGCTTCATGGAGCTGACGCGGCGGGTGCCCAATGCCACCCAGTCCATGCTGACCAGCCAACTGCGGGAACTGGAAGCTGACGGGGTGGTGATCCGCCATGTCTATGCAGAGGTGCCACCGAAGGTCGAGTACGAGCTGTCCGAATTCGGGCGCACGCTGGTGCCGGTGCTGCTGGCCATGCGCGAGTGGGGCGAAACCTATCGTGGCCATAGAAGCACGGACAGCGACTGCTGAGGTCTGAAGCGTAGCGCCGAGTGTGGTCGACATGGCCCGCGCACCCCGCAGCGTTTCGGAGGCCACAGCAATCGCGGTAGTGCAGGAGGCAGCGCATGTGGGGCGCTGCCTCGCTTCGTGAAGGGCGGCGAGCAGGATATCGAAGTGCAGGCGCGCGAAAATAGCGCGATGCGGATGGGATGAAATCACTCCGCCCATCGCGTATGGAACCTTATCAGTAGCATGGGGCAATGCCTGGCAGCCAATGCCAGCCCCCGGATGGGGGCCAGCACATATCACGGCAGTGCGTGACTTACGGGATGGTGCAGCCGCTGTTCCGCAGGCAGCGGGCAAAAGCCGGGTAGCACACCTTCTCGCCATTGCCCGCTGCGAGGCAGGCCTCGTACGCGGTGTAGCACGGGGTACAGCGGGACTGCGCGGAGGCACTGCCGATTCCCAGGGTCAGTGCAGCAGCCGCAATAGCAACAGACAGCTTGAATCCAATCTTCATGCTTCACTCCGTTGATAGCCCTCCTTGGGCACCTCGGAGGCTAACGTGGGAAGAGGGTGTATTCAACCCGCACCGCGCCCGGATGGGTATCCATCTTCAGCGCCCCGCCCTGGATTTACTTTGTTGGCGCGTCTGCAGTCTGAGCGGCCACCATGGCTTGTTGCATCTCTTTCAGCGACAGATAGCCATCACCATCGGTGTCCAGGCCCGCGAAGTACTTCGCGATCTCCGGCACCACGTTGGCTTCCTCCTTGCTGATCCTGCCGTCTTTGTTCCTGTCCATCGCGGAAAACGCGGCGTCGATGGAATCGGCCTGCTTGCTGAAACGTTCCTGCTGAAATGTCGCGTACTCGACCTTGTCAACGCGTCCGTCGTTGTTGGCATCCATGGCGGTGAATGTGGCGTCGATGTAGGCCTGCTTCGGGTCGGCCGGTGAGGCCTGGGCCAGCAACGGAGCAGCGCACAGCGCGATCAACAGAGTGATCCTGGTCATGGGTGGTTTTTCCTTGAGAGATACAAGTCAGCGGCAGGGATAGGTGTAGCCGTCGGCGCCGCGATAGGTGTCGTTGCGGCGGTCGTAGTTGCCGTAGCGGTTCATGCAGTAGTCGGCGCGCTCGCGGGTCTCACGCTCGCGTTTGGCGGCAGCGGCAATCACGCCGGCCACCACCGCTGCACCTACCACGCCCACCACGACACCGGCGGTCTTGGCATCGTGCCGGCGCTCGCGTTCGCGCTCATGATTCCGCTCACGTTCGCGCCGTTCCCATGCATCGCGCTCCCGATCGCGGTAGTCCTGGTTCCACTGCGGGTTGTAGCGGTCGCCACGCTGCGCATGGGCGTCACCGGCGTACGGCATCAACACCAGCTGCGCAGCGACCGCCAGAATCAGCGCGGTTCTTCCTGTCTTCAGAAACATCGTCCAGCTCCTGTGCGGACATCGTTGGTAGCCGTAGTACACCCTGCAGACATTGCGCGAACCTGCCGTCAGGGCGAGCAATTGCAGCGGCTATCGAACCAGCGCCTCCACAGGATCCAGCTGTGCGGCACGGCGTGCCGGCAGGAAGCCGAAACCAACGCCGATCAGGCTGGAACACACGAATGCAGCCAGAATCGAATTGACGGAGAACACCAGGCTGAAGCCCGCATCGGCCAGCTCCATCACCGCGCCCAGCGCCAGCGCCACGCCGATGCCGAGCACGCCACCGAGCAGGCAGACCAGCACCGATTCGATCAGGAACTGCTGCAGGATGTCGCTGCGTCGCGCGCCCACCGCCATGCGCACGCCGATCTCGCGGGTTCGCTCGGTCACCGAGACCAGCATGATGTTCATGACCCCGATTCCGCCCACCACCAGTGCGATGGCAGCGATGGAGCTGATCATCATGGTCAGGATGCCGGTGGTCTGTT
Organism: Stenotrophomonas sp. TWI1409; assembly: GCF_039673015.1. Taxonomy (NCBI): domain Bacteria; kingdom Pseudomonadati; phylum Pseudomonadota; class Gammaproteobacteria; order Lysobacterales; family Lysobacteraceae; genus Stenotrophomonas; species Stenotrophomonas sp. TWI1409. The sequence goes on along the minus strand of NZ_JBDJKU010000003.1, from coordinate 46,927 downwards.
CAATGGATCTACGGATCTGCGCGTTGTTGCTCATGTAGAAATCGGTGCTGCCGTGGCGGCGAGTCAGCAGTCGCCCGATGGCCTGCTCAGCCGCTTCCATGCTGATCGCATCCGAGACGCGCACGGTGATGCTGGAGACGTGGCTCTGCCCCAGTACGCGCGCCATTGCGGTGGTGTAGGGCAGCCATACCCGCAGCAGCGATGCATCACCGGCCGCACCGGCGTCCTTCTTCACCACACCCACCACGCGCACCGGAACATTGCCCAGCAGCAGGGTCTGCCCGATCGGGTTGTCGGTCGCGGCGAAGAAGCGTGCGCGGGTATTGGCGTCGATCACCACCACCTGCTGGTAGCCGGCCACGCCGGGTGGACCGAAGAAGGCGCCCTCGCCGAGCTTCAGGCCATGCACGCGGAAGTACTGCTCGCTGACGCCCTGCACCTGCACACTGGCAGAGCGATTGCCGCGCAGGGCGGTGCCGCTGCTGGCAACACCCGGGGTGGCGCTGTCCACGAATGGCTGCCGGGCCAGGGCCACGCTGTCGCCGGGGGTGAGTGTTTCCACCCGCGCCGAGTGCAGGTCGCCAAAACCGGAACCGGGATAGATCTCGATCGTGTTGGTACCCAACGAGGAGATGTTGGACAGGATGGCCTGCCGTGCACCGGTGCCCAGTGCTACCACCGCCACGACCGAAGCAATGCCGATGATGATTCCGAGCATGGTCAGGAAGGTGCGCATGCGGTGGGCGTTCATCGCGCGCAGTGCCATGCGGAAGGCTTCAGCGAACCGGTCCCGCCAGACCTGCCAGCCGCTGCTACCCACGGATTGGGGCACGGCTGGCGTCGCCACGCCCGCTGCCAGAGCAGTACCGGTTGCACGATCATCCACGATCCGCCCATCGCGGATTTCGATGATGCGCTGCGCATGCTCGGCCACGGCCATGTCATGCGTGACCAGCACCACGGTATGACCCTCCGCGTGCAGCTCGCCGAGGATCTTCATCACCTCTTTGCCGGAATGCGTATCCAGCGCACCTGTGGGTTCGTCGGCGAAGATCACCGCGCCACCATTCATCAGCGCACGCGCAATCGAAACGCGTTGCTGCTGGCCGCCCGAGAGCTCGCCAGGGAGATGCTGCATACGCTCGCCCAGACCCAGCCGCGACAGCAGGGTGGCTGCCCGTGCATGGCGTGCTTCGGCAGGCATGCCGGCGTAGATCGCAGGCACCTCCACATTGCTCAGTGCAGTCAGATCGGTCAGCAGGTGGTAGCGCTGGAAGATGAAGCCGAAGTGCTCGCGGCGTAGTTCGGCCAGTTCATCAGGCGACATCTGCGCGGTCTCGCGCCCGGCGATCTGATAGACGCCAGCGGAAGGGCGATCCAGGCAACCCAGGATGTTCATCAGCGTGGACTTGCCCGAACCGGATTGGCCTACGATGGCCACCAGTTCACCTGCGTGAATATCCAGGTCGATGCCGTCGAGTACCACCAGTGTCTGCTCGCCTGCGGCAAATTCACGGCGTACGCCGCGAACGCGCAGCAGTGGCTCGGTCATGGTCATACTCATTCGGGTTGCGCGGGTGCGCTGGTGGCTTCGTCGTTGGCCTGCGCCAGCACGACCTGTTCGCCTTCCCTCAGCCCGTGGCGTACTTCCACCTGGATCTGGTCATCCAGCCCGGTGGTGATGCGCCGCGTGCTGGCGCGGCCGTCGGCACCACGGACCTGCACGCTGTAGCTGCCATCGACGGCGCGCGCACCCAATGCGGCCGAGGGAATGGTCAGTACATCGTTGGCGCGGCCCAGCACGATGCGAACCTGCGCGGTCATGTAGCTGCGCAGGCGGCCATCGGCGTTGTCCACGTCGAACTGGCCGTTGTAGTACATGGCCGTGCGGCTGCCACCCGACACCGCCGGTGCGGCGAGGCTGGAACTGTCTTCGTTGGTGATCGATTCCGGTGCTGGTGCTATGTCCCGAAGCCTGCTGCTGTAGCGGCGACCGGCATCACCAAGAATGGTGAAGAACGCCTCCTGCCCAACAGAGGTGTGTACGACGTCAGCCTCGGAGATCTCGGCGTATACCGTCATCACGTCCTGATTGCCCAGCATCACGATGGTAGGTGCGCTCTGCACCGCATTCACGGTCTGCCCCTGGCGCGCGACCACGGCCAGTACGGTGCCGTCGGTAGGGGCGGTGATGCGGGTGTACTCCAGATTGGTCTGCGCGACATCGACGTCGGTCTGTCGGCGTGCAACTTCACCGTCCAGCGCGGCGATCTGTTCACGGGTGGCGTCGACCTTGGCCTGGGCTGCATCGAAGTCGGCGCGGGCCACCAGTTGCACGGCAGCCAGTTGCTGCTGCCGATGCAGTGTCAACTCGAACTGGCGCAGGTCGGTGGCCAGTGCATCGCGGTTGGCGCGCGCGGTGCGCTGTGCGGCCTGCGCGCTCAGCAATGCATTGCGCTGAGTACGCGAATCGATATCGGCGATGGGATCGCCGGCTTTCACTTTGTCGCCCAGTTTCACATGCAGGGTGTCGATGCGGCCGGAGACCTGCGCACCCACGCTGACCAGCCGCGAGGGCTTCAGCGTGCCAGTGGCTTCCACCACCTGTTCGATGTTGCCGCGAACGACCGGCGCAACCTGCAGTTGCGGAGGTGGTGCGGGCCGCAACCATGCAAACAGAATCAGCGCGCTGCACAGCAGGGCGGTAGCAATCATGAGCGCGCGGCGGCGCTTGCGTGGTGCGGCGCTCATCGTCGCAGCATCCAGTAGAGACAGGTCATCGCGGGTCCTCGCGGCAGTAGAGACACACGTCTGGCGTGGCAGACGGGGTTGGCCGTCGAGTCTCGATGCGCTGGGTTGCGTGAACCTTGCGGGGCTATCGCTGTGTCAGCGTGCGGCAGGAAGGGCGAGCAATGCTACGGCGATGAACTGCAGGGCGCTACCGAGAACCAGCAGTGCATTGCGCAGCCGGTGACCTGCCAATCGCGCAGCGAGGAGTTGACTCACCGCGCCGGCCAACAACCAGAAGAATGCTGGAACAGGCAGCTTCGTCATCCCTGCACCGATGCTGATCAGCAGCGCGCTGGCAATCATTATCCCAGCGGCATGATCATCCAGAGCGCGCAGCAGTGGTGGCATCGGGCGGGAGGTTGCCGCGCGCCTTGCCGCCAACCCATGCAGCGCGGCATGCACGGCAACGAACAGGAGCACAGCAGCGGCCGCCACAGCGCTCGCGTGCCTGTACGTTGAAGCCGCCAGTGCAATGCCGGGCAGCAGCAGGAACAAGGCGCCGAACAACCGCATCAATACACCTGCGCGCTCGGATTCGGGAACTGCCCGCAGCCAATGCGGCCAATGTTCCAGGCCGAGCGCGCGGCCACTACGCGGGCGGCGATTCCACGCGGCAGCGGTAAGGCCCGGCGAATTCCGCGGTGGCACAGTGCGCGTGGAAGAGGACGGTGGAGGAGCTCCCTGGGTCACATGCAGGCTTCCTGTCAGATCGGAACGCGGTGGCACGGCAGGTGCCACACCCCGATGCTGTGCAGCGAACATTGCCGCAACCTTGCCTGTCCTCGCTACCGGCTTCGCATGGACAGGTGCCAGTTACACAGGTGCATGCGGTGTGTTCAGTGCTCCAGCGGTGGCGCGCTGGTTACGCCCGGGTGCAGTGGAAACTCAACACGGATCAATGCACCACCGCCAGGCGCATCCAGAATCGTGACGTGGCCGCCGTGGCGGTCGATCACCTGGCGCACCAGGTTCAACCCCAGTCCTGCGCCTGTCTGCCGCGGGCGCAGCCGCTGGAAGGGTTCGAAAACCCGTTCGCGCTGGTCGACCGGTATGCCGGGGCCGTCGTCCTCGACCTCCAGGCAGCTGCCCTGAACGCGCACGATGATCTGGCGTCCGCCATGTTCGGCAGCATTCAGCACCAGGTTGGAGATTACCCGCTCCACTGCGCCGGTCTCGCCGAACACCGGGAAGTGCGATTCCACCGCCACGGCTACGGTCTTGTCCGACTGGATCAACAGCGGCGCCAGATCGGCGGCCACCCGTTTGGCCACCCGCGCCAGGTTGATGGTTTCCTTCGGCCCGTCTTCGTCCATGCGGTGCAGATCCAGCAACTGCTCTGCCAGCGTCGCCAACCGTGCCACTTCCACGGCCAGGTTGCGCGAGGTGGCGTCGTCGGCCGCATCGACCTTCACCCTCAGAATCGCAATGGGGGTGCGCAGCTCATGCGCGGCGGCGGCGATGAAGCGGCGTTGCCGCTCGTGCCCCTCGTCCAGCCGCTCCAGTGCTTCATTCACCGCCGTCACCAACGGAGCGATCTCCACCGGCACCGCGGTTTCTGTCAGGCGGACACCGCGCCGACTGGCGGAGATGTTGCGGGCTTCCTGGGCGATGCGCTCCACCCCGGCCAAAGCTCGTCTTACGATGATCGGTGTCAGGACGATGGTGGCCAGGCCCAGCAGCAGGAAGATCGGCAGGGTGATGATGTGTGCCGCCAACGCCATCTGCCAGGTCAGCGTATCGGTTTCGCCATGGGCCATGATGGTCAGCTTGCCCGCCGGCCCGCTGTGCTGGCGGACCACGACGGCCAGGCCATCGCTGCGGTCGCGCCCGCGCAGGTCGCCAAAGGGGATGCCATCCAGTGCGCCAACCAGCGAGGCATAGGCCGGCGGCACAGGCCCGAACGTAACGTGGTGGCCGTGCTCATCCTCGGCGATGAACCATGCACCGGGAACGACCTTCAGCAGTTCGGCCAGTTCCGGCGTGTTCTGCACGTAGAGGTCGCCATTGCGGTCGCGGTGCACCGCGTCGGCCGCCACCGGCGCGAAGGTCTGGATGGTGTAGTAGCCACCGCTGTCGGCACGTATCAGCACCATCAGCAGCGCGAAGAACGCCACCAGCAACGCCAGCAGCTGATAGATCAGCGTTTTGACGATCAACGGGCGCTTCAGCGAGGGACGACGCGCCATTACTTGGCTTCCCGCATCAGATAGCCGACGCCACGGATGGCGTGTATCTCTACTCCTGCATCGGCATCGGCCAGCTTGCGGCGAAGGCGCGAGACGTGCGAGTCGAGCGTGTTGGAATGGATGCCGTCATCGAATCCATACACCGCCATCTCAATCGATTCGCGCAGCACGGTGCGCCCCAGCCGCCGGGCCAACGCGGTCAGCACACGGATCTCGCGGCGCGGCAGCTCAAGCCGTTGCCCACCCACACTGGCTTCACCCGATGCCGGGTCGAACACCAACCGGCCGATGCTGACCAGTTCCACCTGCATGCCGCTCGGCCGGCGCCCTGCAGCGCGGATGCGGGCGAACAGTTCCTCAAGTGCGAAGGGCTTGGTCAGATAGTCGTCCGCGCCCTCATCCAGGCCGGCGATGCGGTCCGGCAGCTGGCCCAGCGCGCTCAGCACGATGATCGGCACCCCGGGGTTGCGCTCACGCAGCAGGGAAATCAATCCCAGCCCGTCACCGTCGGGCAGGGTGCGGTCCAGCAGCACCAGATTGTGCGATCCGCACAGGGCCGCTTCGCGGGCCAGCGCCAGCGTGTTGGCCAGGTCCACCACGTAGCGCTCGCGCTGCAGGGCGGATTTCAGGGTGGCGGCCAGTTCGGCTTCGTCTTCGATCAGCAGGATGTGCATCGGCAGGGCTTGGGCAGGAAGGGCGTGGCAGGGCGGTTCGGCACGCGCCGGCACCGTATTACAGGAACATTGCGTGAACATGGCGTGCCTTCCCGATCTTCCGCACGGCTGTGGTGACGCAGGAAACACGCTGTCGGCGCAAGGTTCGCGCAATCCAGGCACTCCAGCCTTGGCGCCCACTCGCTGCCCCCCAATCCCTGGAGTACCCATGAAGTTGTTCGTTCCGTTGTTGCTCGTGGCCGCGTTGGGTGGCTGTACCACCGCGAAGATGACCGTTACCCCTGATGGCCGGCGCGGCGTCTCCATCGACTGCAGCGGCTCCAGTTCATGGAGTGGCTGCTACGAAAAGGCCGGACAGATGTGCCCAGGCGGCTATGTAGTCTTCAGCAAGGATGGCGACGACGGCAACGCCATCGCGGTGGGCAACAAGAATGGCTTCACTTCCACCCAGATGGCCACCCGCTCGATGCTGGTGGCCTGCTCGCACTGACACCCACAGGGGAGGTGGGTTGCCACCTCCCCATCATCACCGCCCCCAGCCCTGCGTCAGAAGCTGTAAGCGGCCTGCACGTACACCCGCCGCGGCTCACCCGGGAAATGCCCGTTGCGCGCGATGAAACCGCTGGCTGCATATACCTTGTCGAACAGGTTCTTGACGTTGGCCTGGAACTGCCACTGCTTCCATGTGGTCTTCCAGCTCATGTCGAACACGGTGTAAGCCTTGACCGTCTGCCCGTCCAGACTGACGCGCTCACCTACATGGTCAGCACCAAAGCCGATGGCGGAGTTGATCGACGGCAGGTCGTAGCGCGTCCACATTCCCAGCTTGTTGCGTGGCGCATTGGCGAATCGGTCGCCGGAAGCGTTGGTGATGCCATTCGGGCCTGCATCCTTCACCCGCGCATCGTTGTAGGCGTAGGTCAGATTCAGCACCCAGCGCTCGGTGAGGTCGGCCAGCAGATCCAGCTCCATGCCGGTACTGCGCACCAGGCCCAGCGCGGCCAACTGGTTCACGCCACCGATCACTTCGCCGGTGGCCTGCACGATATTGCTGCGGTCGATCCGGTAGGCGGCCATGTTCAAGGTCACACGGTCGGCCAGCAGGGACTTCATGCCCACTTCCCACTGCTTGCTGCGTTCTGCATCGAACGGCCCGCCAGCGGCGGGGTTCTGGTTGGTAGCACTCTGCGGTACGAAGCCGCTGGCCACATTGGCGTAGACATTCAGGCCTTCGCGGACGGTGAACGTGCTGCCCAGCCGCCAGCTGAGGTCGTTGCCATCCACGCTGCTGCCGGCAATGCGGTCGTCGTCCTTGAAGCCATCCCAGCGCAACCCGGCCAGCACATGCCAGCGTGTGCCCAGTGCCAGTTCGTCCTGCAGGTAGCCGCCATAGCGCTTGCTGCGGGTGGACGTGCTGCGCCAGGGCAGGGCCGCCAGGTTGTAGTCGTGCCAGGTACTGTCGCCGTACACGGGATTGAACAGGTCGATGCCGCGCACCGGCCCCGCACCACGTGCAAGGTCGGCGCTGTTGGCGGTCTGTGCAGTGAAATCCGCATCCAGCTGATACACGTCCGCACCGAACAACACCTTGTGCTCGACGGTGCCGGTGGTCACCCGCCAGACTGCATTACCGTTGGCAGTGAATGCTTCGTTGTCGCGGATCTGGTTGCGCAGCTGGCGGGTCATCCACTCGGCCACGCCATCGCGGTCACGATCGATCAGGCCCATCGGCTCGTGGTACATCTGGTGCTCGTTGTTGCTGAACCAGCGAGCGGCGAAGTCCACATCCAGATTGTCGCGTGGTGCGAAGCGGTACTGCGCCAGCGCCACTTTGGCGCGCATGTCGAGGAAGTCGCTGGCCTCGTTGTGGTTCCAGCGGCGGTCGGTCAGGAAGGTGCCCGCATCATTCACCGGCACGCCGCGCAGGCGGTTGCCGCCGAGGTTCTGGGTGATGTCGGTGAACTGCAGCACCAGCTCGCCGGTCTGGCCGATGTCGAAGGCCAGCGAGGCGTCGCCGATCACGCTTTCGCTGTCGGTGTTCCAGCGCACGCCCTTTTCACTGTCGGCATACAGCCCGGCGCGATAGCGCACGCTGCCGGAGGCATTCAACGGCCCGGTACCCTCGATCGATCCGGCACGGAAGTTCTTGTCGCCCAGCTGGATCTCGATGTTGTGTCCGGCACTGGCTTTCGGTTTGCGGGTTACATAGTTGATGACGCCGCCTGCATCACCACCGCCATACAGCGCACCTGCCGGTCCCTTCAGCACTTCCACGCGCTCGATGTTGAACAACTGCGGGACCGAGAAACCTGCATACGGGTCGCCGCGCAGGCCGTCATACAGCACGTTCTCCTGGCGGAAGCCGCGCAGGGTCACCCCGGCATAGCTGAAGTAGCTGATGCCGCTGATGCTGCGATAGAGGTCGGTCACCTGACGCGCGGCCTGATCGTCGATCAGTTCACGCGGGATGACCTGGATCGATTGTGGGACCAGCTCCAGCGGTGTATCCGTGCGGGTGCCGACCGCAGCATCGTCCACCCGGTACAGGGTCTGTGCACGTCCGCGAACTTCGACCTTGTCCAGGTCCTTTGGCGCGGGAGTGGAGGGCTCGACAGCATGGGCAAGGGTTGCCAGGGGCAGGGTCAGTGCCAGGCACAGGGCGCGTTGCAGGGGCATTGGAAAAGGCATCGGGAGAGGGGGTGTGTCTGCAAATGAGAAAGATTAACATTTGCAACACTTCGTGACCTATCCCCCGAATGCGTTATGGACGCGCGCCGGGGTCCGTATACGGGGTGCCCGCCAAGGCCACCAGTACCCCGGTGGCGCCGCGCACGATCAGCTGCAGCATGGCCTCACGCGGGTCCTCGCCCTGCAGTTGGCTTGCCAATCCCTTCTCATAGGCCGCCACCATCGACGCCAGCAGCATGGCCGCGCCCAATCGCGCTTCGGCGTCATGTTCTGGCCGGCCGGCAGCGTCGGCCATCAATCGCGCCAGGTCGTCAGTCAACTGCGCCTGCAGCCGTCGCGCGTGCGCGACCAGTACCGGGCTCTCCGCCACGGTGCCCCAGAAGGCGGCAGCGCCGGCATTGATGCGCAGCAGCGGATGGCCAGCCTCCAGCAACTCGCGCACCAGTGACTGGAAGGCCGCCAGCGGGGTCATGCCGCTGCGCGCCATCATGCCCTCGCGCAGCAGCATGCGCGCCTCCTCATCGCGATCGAACACCAGGTCTTCCTTGCTGGCGAAGTAGTTGAAGACCGTCTTGCGTGAGACGCCCGCGGCTTCGGCGATTTCGGACATGGAGACGGCCTCGAAGCCACGCCGGATGATCAGCTCGGTGGCGACGTCCGAAATCGCTTGTCGGGTCTCGGCCTTGCGTTGTTCGCGACGACCTGGAGGCGGGGTCATGGGCGGTTCACTTGTGGAAACGTACACCGAGTGTAGCATTCGCTTCGCCAGAGTGCCGGCCCGGTGCTCACAAGGAATTCCGATGCTGTACGACGTCGTCATTGCCGGGGCTGGCCCGGTCGGCCTGTTCCTGTCCTGCGAGCTGGCCCTGGCCGGCTGTTCGGTGTTGGTGCTGGAGCAGGCCAGGTCCGCCGGCTCGCCGTTGAAGCGCTTGCCATTCGGGCTGCGCGGCTTGAACGCCTCTACGCTGGAGGCATTGGATCGGCGCGGCCTGTTGGACGCGGTCGCCGCGACACAGGTGCTCAAGCCCGAGAAGGGGGCGCCGCCGCCCGGCACCGCCCATTGGCTCGCGCAGCCGCGGGCGCTGGGCGGCCACTTCGCCGGAATACCGTTTGCCTTGGACGACGTCGACCGCACGCGCTGGACCTGGCGCCTGCCGTCGCCGGTGGGCAGCCAGATGGCGGTGGAGCTGCAGGCCCTGGAAACGGTCTTGGCCGAACGTGCGACCACGCTGGGCGTGCGCATCGAACGCGGGCGTGCGGTACAGGCGGTGCGCGCCGGTGCAACCGAAGTGGAGATCGAGACCGCTGACGGGGCGGTACGTGGTCGCTGGCTGGTAGGTTGCGATGGAGGCCGCAGCACAGTGCGCAAGCAATGCGGTTTCAGTTTCATCGGCACGGATCCCGAATTCACCGGTCATTCGCTGCAGGTCGATCTGGAAGATCCCGGCGTGCTGACCCCGGGCCGTCAGTACACCGCGCAGGGCATGTGCAATTTCAATCCCCCCGGTGTGCTCGCGCTTGCCGATTTCGATGGCGGTGCCGGGCATCGAAAACCTCTCGCGCTGGATGAAGCGCAATCGCTGCTGCGACGTGTGTCTGCCCGCGACGTGACCATCACCGCGCTGCATCTGCACAGCACCTGGACCGATGGTGCGCGCCAGGCCAGCGCCTATCGCAACGGCCGCGTGCTGCTGGCAGGCGACGCTGCGCACGTGCATTCCCCGTTGGGAGGGCAGGGCCTGAATCTGGGCATCGGCGATGCGATGAACCTGGGCTGGAAACTCGCCAGCGTGATACGCGGTGACGCTGACGTGGCGCTGCTGGACAGCTATCACGCGGAACGGCATCCAATTGGCGCCAACGTACTGGACTGGTCGCGCGCGCAGGTTGCGCTGATGCGTCCTGGAGCCGGTTCGCGCGCGTTGGCGGCGGTCATGGCCGATCTGGCCGGCACCCGCGATGGCGCCACCTATCTGGCCGAACGGGTCTGGTGCGTGTCGCGACAGCTCGATCTGGGCGATGGCCATCCATTGGCCGGTCGCAGCGTGCCGGACTTCCTGCTGGCCGATGGCCGCCGCATGGGAGAGGTGCTGAGGACGGGGCAGGGGGTGTTGCTTGTGCTCGATGAGAACGGCGCTTCGTACAACCCCGTCGACCGTTGGCGGCAGCCGTTCACCCGCATTGCCTCGGCGGTGGACGATGCGCTCGGCCTGGGGGCGGTACTGGTGAGGCCCGATGGAATTGTCGCGTGGGCCTGCGATGCGGGAGGTGATCAGGCAGGGTTGCGCCAAGCGTTGCAGCGCGGGTTCGGACTGCCGGAGGCTGACTGACGTACAGGGCGGAGGCGCAGCCGATGTGGGCTGCGCCGGGTGCGGTTACAGATCCTTCTTCTTGCCGCTCAGGTCGATCGGCCGGTCACTGCCCTTGCGCTCGCTCGACCACACTTCCATGCTCTTGTTGCAGCGGCTCTCGCGGGCAGCCACTTCGCGCGGCAGGTCCTTCAGATGCGGCGACTCCTGGCAGGCCTGATGCATGTTGCTGTCGTCATAGGTTGCACAGGCGCTGAGCGAGGCCAGAGTGATGGCGACGAGGGTGGTGCGGAGCAGGGGCTGCAGGTTCATGGGAGGGTCTCGGGTGGTGCCGGGCTGGCCATGGAATTCAAATCCGTGACACCGGGCGCAGACAATCCGACCAATCACACTTGTTATTCTGTAACAGATGCGCGATAGTCCGGCGCCTGCTGCTGTCAGGCCACGCAGATCATCAGCATCATGCTCAGCGCCAGCATCAGCACGAATACGCGCCGGCTGAGCGCAAGGCAGGCCAGGCAGGCGGCCAGTGCCCAGGCAGCCAGCAGCGCACAGGCCAGCAGCCACAGCCCGATCACCATCAAAGAGCCACTCGCCAGCGCTGACAGTGCGATCGCCTTGAACAGTGTCACGCCCAGCACACTGCCGAGCACGCCAGCCTGCAGAGCGATGGCATCGTGACGGGCAGGGGCGGGCGGGTGGTGCATGTCGGCGGCGTTCGTTTGCTGCAAGGGAGGCGCAGCCACTGTGCCCGATCACATATCCACGCCATGTGTTTTTCGCGCACGCGATGCAGGGCCGATGCAGGCCTCAGTCGAACTCACCCTCGGCCGATTCCAACCGTTGCCGGTAGGCAGCGCGGTGCTGATACAGGCGCTGGCATTCGGCCGACCTGTGGATGCGGCTGCCGGGTTCGTTGGCTACCGAGTCGCACATCCGCGCAATATGGTTGTTCTCTGCCAGCTCGGTGACGAAGAACACGGCGGTGATGCCGGTGCCGAGCAGCACGACATACAGCAGGCGGCTGAGCCAGCGCGACAGCTTGCGCTCGAAGTGCTGCTGGATGGTCAGGTCGAAACGGATGATGCTGAGCACGATCCAGATGATCGCGACCAGGAAGCAGAGCGTGGGCAACAGGCCGCGCCAGAGCCCGGCCTCGTAGACCGATTCGTTGTAATGGACGGCAGCCCCGGCACCGGCGATGGCGATGGCAAGTGCCCAGTTGCGGCCCAGCGAGAGCAGGTCATCGAGCAGCTTTTCGCGGTTCCTGTTTGATCCTGCTGCCACGGTGGTTCCTTCTGCGTGCTGCGACCGGCGGCGGACTGCCGCCGATCCTGCAGATGGTGGCGCATCGCTGCAGCGATGAGAAGACCGCGCGGCTCAATGTGCGATGGCGCGGGCGCTGATCCAGCGCCGGTAGCGGCGGGTCCGACACTGTGCGGCCGCCTGTGCCAGCAGCAGTGCCCATGCCGGTGAAACCGTGGGTGCGGTGGGGCGGCGCCGGCTCAACCGGCCCAGCTGATACTTCACTGCCGCCATGTGCGCGCTGGCCGCCAGCGGCTTGCTGCGCCAGTTGATGTTGCGCAGCGTCGGCGCCGGGTCGCGGCCCTGCTGCCAGTGCTGTGGCATATCCGGCTCGATCGCCAGTGCGGTGGCGATGCCGACCATGGCTATGCCGCTGGCCAGCACCTGTTCTGCGACCTCGCGGCGGCGGATGCCGCCGGTGACCATCAACGGCATCGTTGCCACCGTGGCGATCTCGCGTGCGAATTCGAGGAAGTACGCTTCGCGGGCCACGCTGCGATCGTCGCGTGCGGCGCCGGTCATGGCCGGTGCTTCATAGCTGCCGCCGGACAGTTCGACCAGATCCACGCCGAGGGGGGCCAGCATCTCCACCACGGCGCGCGCATCCTCGGGCGAGAAACCGCCGCGCTGGAAATCGGCGGAATTGAGCTTCACCGCCACCACGAATGTGGGCGCCACCGCCGCGCGTACACCCTGCACGATCTCCAGCAGCAGGCGCGCACGGTTTTCCAGGCTGCCGCCCCAGTGGTCTTCGCGCCGGTTCGACAACGGCGACAGGAACTGGCTGAGCAGGTAGCCGTGCGCGGCATGGATCTCCACCCCGCTGAAACCGGCGCGCTCGGCCAGTTCGGCACTGCGGATGAAGCGCGCGATCACCGAGTCGATGTCGTCCTCGGTCATCGCCTTCGGCGGTGCGAACTGCTTGGACAGCGCGCCCATCTGCAATGCAACGGCCGACGGCGCGAGCGCGGGTTGACCGAGTGCGGCCGGCATCTGCCGCCCCGGGTGATTGATCTGCATCCACATCTGCGCACCCCGCGAGCGGGCAGTGTCCGCCCAGGCAGTGAAGCGGTCGAGGTGGCGGTCATCCTCCAGTACCACGCCGCCGGGCCCAGTCATGGCGCGCCCATCGACCATCACGTTGCCGGTGATGATCAGTCCGGCGCCGCCGTCGGCCCAGCGCTGGTACAACTGCAGCAGCGCTTCGGAGGGAGCGTGGTCGGCGTCGGCCATGTTTTCCTCCATCGCCGCCTTGGCGATGCGGTTGCGGATGACGGCACCGGATGGCAGTGCCAGGGGCGAGAACAGCGACATCGGACAGCTCCAGGACAGGGGAATGGGGCTACGCTAACCTTCAAGTTTGATTGAAGGTCAACAGGCTTCCATGTCGAGGGTTCAGGCAGATGAAGATCGGTGAGCTGGCCCGCCGCACGGGCCTGGCAGCGTCGCGCATCCGCTTCTACGAAGAGGCCGGGTTGTTGGTGGTCCAGCGCCAGGCCAACGGCTACCGCGATTATCCGGAGCAGGCGGTGCTGCTGCTGGAACTGATCACCGGTGCGCAGCGCGCCGGTTTCAGCCTGGAAGAGATCCGCGCGCTGTTGCCGCCGGACATGGGCCAGTGGCAGCACGAGGCACTGATCACGATGCTGCAGCAGAAGGTGGCCGACATCGAAGCGCTGCAGTTGCGGCTGGCACAGAGCCGTGCGCACCTGCTGGCCCTGATCGAAGATATCCAGGCGCGGCCGGAGGGCATCGATTGCGCGGCCAATTCGCAGCGGGTGCTGGACCGGGTGAAGCGTGGTGAGCTGGCGCGGCCGACCCTGGCGGCCGGCGATACCGCGTTGCTGCGGCCGGATCGCCGCCGCCGCACGGGCAGCGAATGACGATCCGGCGCGATGTTCAGAGGCTGCCGGCGACGGCGCTCTTGCGCTTCTTGTCCAGCATCACCGCCACGCACCACAGCAGCAGGCCGCCGATGGCGGTGGCCGCACCGACGTAGCCGGTGCTGGCCGGGCTGAAGCCGGCGCTGATCGCCATGCCACCCAGCCACGGGCCGAGCGCGTTGGCGGTATTGAAGGCGGCATGGTTGGAGGCGGCGGCCAGGGTCTGGGCTTCGCCGGCCACGTCCATCAGGCGGGTCTGCAGCACCGCAGCCAGCGCACCCATGGTGCCGACGGTGATGATCATCGGGCCGATGGTCCACACTGACTGTGCGGCCAGCGGATACAGCAGCAGCATCACGATCGACCACAGCAGCACCACCGCGGCGGCCTTGAAGTGGAACTTGTCCACCAGCCAGCCACCGGCGATGTTGCCGATGATCGCGCCGATGCCGAACACGCCCACGGCCAGCGGCATCCACGATTCGGCCACGCCGGTGACCTGCACCAGGGTCGGCGCCAGGTAGGTGAACACGCAGAACATGCCGGCGAAACCGACCGCGCCGATCGCCAGTGCCAGCCACACCTGGGTGGTGTTGAAGGCACGCAGTTCGCGCATCGGCGAGGTGCGCACCTCGTCCGGGTCGGGCAGCAGGAAGCGCGCGATCATCGCCACGGTGGCGATGGCCAGCATGCTGACCAGGGCAAAGGCGGTGCGCCAGCTCAGCTGCTGGCCCAGCCAGGTGGTCAGCGGATTGCCGACCAGGATCGCGATCGACAGGCCCAGCAGTACGCGCGACATCGCCTGGCCGCGCTGGCCGGCCGGACTGATCGCGGCGGCCACCAGCATCGCCACGCCGAAGTAGGCCCCATGCGGCAGGCCGGCAACGAAACGTGCGATCAGCATCGTGCCGTAGTTCGGTGCCAGTGCGCTGGCCAGGTTGCCGACAGCATAGAAGCCCATCAGTGCCAGCAGCAGCTTGCGGCGCGGGAAGCTGGCGCCGACGAAGGCGAGGATCGGCGCACCGACGACCACGCCGATGGCATAGGCGCTGATCAGGTGGCCGACCTGGGTTTCGCTGATCGACAGGCCACGGCTGATCTCCAGCATCAGGCCCATGCTGGCGAACTCGCTGGTACCGATGGCGAAGCCGCCCAGGGACAGGGCAAGGATGATCAGGGTGCGCTGACGGGGCGTCAGCCGCGCAGCCAGGGAAGAGTTGGGGCTCATGCGGGGGCGCGATGGGGGCGGGGAGCCGTGCATTGTACTGCTGCACCGCAACAGCAGCAGCCACGCTGGGGGTAAATCAGCGTTTGATCCGTGGGGTTGCGGCAAGCCGGGCACGGGCTCGGTACGAAAGCAGGTTCGGCGCATTGTTGTCGGCGTCCTGCATGTAATGACGACATGGACGTCGGCATGATGCGAAACACAGGGGCTGCGGAGTGCTGGAACAAGGAGGATGTCGATGCAGGAATTCAGGCATGTGCTGGAGACGCGCGGCCGCTATCAGCTGGTAGCGGTGTCCTACGCGCCGGTGTACGCTCCGGGCGATGTGGTCGGCCATGCGGTCGTCGCCGACGATGGGGATCGTCTGACCGACCTGATGTCGCTGGCCGAAGCGCGCCAACGCCTGCAGGCACTGGTGCGTGAAGAGGGCGAAGAGCCCGGGCTGGAGAACGAAAACCACCTGCGGAAGAAGGCGTCGCGCTGGCGCCGCCGCTAGGCCGTCGCGCCCTTGTGCGCATCATGGAGGATCCGGGTGTTGCCCAGTAAGAAGTATCTGCTCATCGCCATCATCACGCTGGCGACCCTGCTGCTTGGTTTCGTGTTTTCCGGTTACCTGACCCTGTTGTTGCTGGGGCTGGACACCAAGCTGTTCACCTGGAACACGTACTACCAGTATTACCACGCCATTGGCCAGCCGCAGGTCGCGCCGTTCGTGGGCAAGATCAAGTGGGCCGGCTATCTCGGCTTCGGCCTGCCGCTGTTGGTCCTGCTGGTGACCGGCCTGGTGCTGCTGCTGAAGAAGGACAAGCGCTCGTTGCACGGCGACGCGCGCTTTGCCACCGGCGCCGACCTGTCCAAGCACGGCATGTTCAAGAAGACCGGCCAGAGCATCGTGGTTGGCAGCCATGGCGGCAAGCTGGTGCGGCTGGACGGCCAGCAGTTCGTGATCCTTGCAGCGCCCACCCGTTCAGGCAAGGGCGTGGGCGTCGTCATCCCGAACCTGCTGGAGTACGGCGAATCGCTGGTGGTGCTGGACATCAAGCAGGAGAACTTCGACCTGACCAGTGGCTGGCGTGCCAGCCAAGGGCAGGAGATCTACCTGTTCAATCCCTTCGCTGAAGATCGGCGCACGCACCGCTGGAACCCGCTCAGCTATGTGTCCGATGACCCGGCGTTCCGTGTCTCGGACCTGATGAGCATCGCCGCAATGTTGTATCCGGACGGGGCCGAGGACCAGAAATTCTGGGTCAGCCAGGCGCGCAATGCGTTCATGGCCTTCACCCTGTATCTGTTCGAGAACTGGGATGACGAGCGCAGCAGCGGATTCCCGGGCGGCTCGGGCACGCCGACGCTGGGCGCTGTCTACCGGTTGTCATCGGGCGACGGCACCGATCTGAAGAAGTACCTCAAGGCCTTGTCGGAGCGGTCGTTCCTCAGTGGCAACGCACGTTCGGCATTCGCCAACATGCTGTCCCAGGCCGATGAGACCTTCGCCTCGATCCTGGGCACCTTCAAGGAGCCGCTCAATCCCTGGATCAATCCGGTGCTGGACAAGGCCACCAGCAGCAACGACTTCCTGCTGACCGATGTCCGCAAGAAGAAGATGACCATCTACATCGGCATCCAGCCCAACAAGCTGGCCGAGAGCCGATTGATCATCAACCTGTTCTTCAGCCAGTTGATCAACCTCAACACCAAGGAACTGCCCAAGTCCAACCCGGACCTGAAGTACCAGTGCCTGCTGTTGATGGACGAATTCACCTCCATCGGCAAGGTCGAGATCATCGCCTCGGCGGTGTCCTACATGGCCGGTTACAACATCCGCCTGCTGCCGATCATCCAGAGCATGTCCCAGCTTGATGCCACCTACGGCCGGGAAGTGTCACGCACGATCATCACCAACCACGCACTGCAGATCCTGTACGCGCCGCGCGAGCAGCAGGACGCCAACGACTACTCGGACATGCTGGGCTACACCACCGTCCGCAAGAAGAACGTCACCCATGCCCGTGAGAAGACCCACAACTTCACCGAAGAGCGGCGTGCACTGATGCTGCCGCAGGAGCTGAAGGCGATGGGGCCGGACAAGGAAGTATTCCTCTACGAGGGCATACCGCATCCGGTGAAGTGCGACAAGATCCGCTATTACAAGGATCGCTATTTCACATCGCGGCTGCTGCCGAAGGTCGACGTTCCGATGATTAACGTCTAATTCACGTCGCTAAATTTGTGACGTAGATTCATATTCACCGACGTGAAAGCGTGAGCTGAGTCAAAAATTCGGCATCTGTTCATAGATTTTCAGACTTGTCTGACATGGAATTGACGCGTGGTTGTGTAACTCTGTGTGCGTCATCCAGAAGTGTGTGCTGGATGGCAAAAGTTGTAACGCAGGGTGGCCAGGAGTTTGTGCCATGGAAACAAGGATGGTTTCGACGTTGGTGAGGGTGTGCGGGTGTGTCGCCGGCAACGTCTGGCGGCCCCGCGACCTGGTTGGCAGCTTTCGGGCTGCAGGGGAGCCGGGGCAGGTGTGCTGCATGCCAGCGCGTCTCCCCGATTCCGGCGTGCGCCATGCAGCGCCGGACGGCCAGGGAACCAACGCTCGGGACTGCTTTTTCGTACGTCAAAGTGAAGCCCGTATGAATCAGGCGTTTATCGCGAAAATCTCCATCGCCGCAGTTGCGGCGCTGATGGTGGCAGGGTGTGCCACCAAGTCCGCCCCCGATTTCGGTGGGCGCTGGAAGCCGGTCAACCGCTTTGCCGTGGCGACGACCGAGATCCCGCTGTATTCCAGCTACGTCTACCAGGCCTCGCCGATGGATGGCACGCTCAAAGCCATGCTCGAGCGCTGGGCCAAGGATTCCGGACGAACACTGGACTACCGCCTCAGCTCGGACTTCACGCTGTATGGCGCGGTCTCGAAGATTGACACCACCAATGCGCAGCAGGCCGTGATCGATCTGACTTCGGCGTATTCGGCGCAAGGCATCTCCGTCTCCATTGTTGGCAACCAGATCGTTGTGCAGAGCGCTGGCTCGACGCCCACCGCGTCGGCGCAGGGCGCTGATTCCAACAGCGGCACCTGAGTCCACCTCGAAACCATCGAACGTGCCGCTCCCCGCGCCTGTCGCAGGGGCTCCATGCCCATTGATGTTTCAGCAGTACGGAAGAATCCATGTTCCGCAAGAAGGATCCCGGCAACAGTCCCAAGGTCGAGCAGTCGGTCGCCAAGGCGGTCAGCTACGAGATCACCGTGGCCGACATGGCGCGTCGCAGCGAGCGCCGTGCCTGGTGGGTCGCCACGGGCTCGTTGCTGATGTCGCTCGCACTGGCGGGCGGCTACTACTACATGCTGCCGCTGAAGGAGAAGGTGCCGTTCCTGGTGATGGCCGATGCGTACACGGGTACCGCGACGGTCGCACGCCTGAGCGGGACCTTCCAGGGCGAGACGATTACCAGCAACGAAGCGATCAATCGCAGCAATGTGGCCCAGTACGTACTGGCGCGCGAGTCGTACGACTCGGCGGTGATGGGCCTGCGCGATTGGGAACTGGTGTTCGTGATGTCCACCGATCCGGTGGCGCAGTCCATGCGCGTGCGCTATGCCGGCAACAACCCGCAGAACCCGTTCGTGATGTATGGCCGCGAGCGTGCCATCCGGGTCAAGATCCTCAGCATCACGCCGCTGGGCGCCGAAGCGAACGGCAGCTTCCGCGGCGCTTCGGTGCGCATCCAGCGCAGCCTGCTGGACAAGCGCACTGGCGTTGCCACCTACCTGGACAACCAGCTGGTGACGATGCGCTTCGGCTACAACCAGAACCTGGCGCTGTCCGAGCAGGATCGCATCCTCAATCCGCTGGCCTTCCAGGTCACCGAGTATCGCGTCGACAACGACTATTCCCGTGGCGTCCCGGTGCCGGATGACGGCGCCATGCAGGCGCAGGCGCAGCAGGCTGCACAGGCCGCGCAGCAGGCCCAGGGTGTCTACGATCCCAACAACCCGGCCGCGGCCACGATGATCGATCCGGCCACCGGCCAGCCGGTCGCCGTCCCGGCCAATGGCCCGACGCCGGGCCAGCCGATGCCGGGTCAGCCCGTACAGGGGCAGCCCATGCCGGGTCAGCCGGTGCAGGGGCAAGCAATGCCGGGGCAGGCCATGCCCGGACAGCCGGCCATGAGGCCGGCGCAGAACAATTCCACCGGAACTGCTGATGGAGCAAGCAACCGATGAGTAGTCGAAATATCAGGGGAAGCGCACTGGCGCTGCTGTCGATGTTGTCGCTGTTGTTTTCAGCAGCGGCGATGGCGCAGGCGGTGGACCATTACGAGTACGAGAAGGATCGCATCTATCCGGTTCGCACCGGCCTGGGCCTGACCACCCAGATCGAGTTGAGCCCGAACGAGAAGATCCTCGACTACAGCACCGGCTTCAGCAGCGGCTGGGAACTGACCCGTCGCGAGAACGTGTTCTATCTCAAGCCGAAGAACGTCGACGTCGACACCAACATGATGGTGCGCACCGAGACCCATTCCTACATCTTCGAGCTCAAGGTGGTGGCCACTGACTGGCGCCAGCTGGAACAGGCCCGTCGTGCTGGCGTGCAGTACAAGATCGCCTTCACCTACCCGAACGACACCGTGTTCGGCGTCGCGCAGGAAGCGGTGGAAGAGGAGGCGCAGCCGCTGTTGAGCTCTGAACTGGCCAAGGACCGCCAGTACAACTTCAACTACTCCTATTCGACCAGCAAGGCGAAGAAGATGGGTTGGCTGATCCCGGTCAACGCCTACGACGACAGCCGTTTCACCTACCTGAAACTACCGAATTCGCCGGAGTACAAGACCGGTATCTTCCCGGCCGTGTTCGGTCGTGAAACGGAATACGGTGAAGACTTCGTGGTCAACACCACGGTTGAAGGCAATACGCTGATCGTGCACGGGACCTACCCGTACCTGGTCATCCGCCACGGCGACTTCGTCGTCGGCCTGCGAAGGAACGTGAAGAAATGAGCCAGCAGAACACTCCCGGAAACGACCCGAACAACGGACGCGACGAGAGCCAGAGTCCGTACGGTGCACAGGCTGCTCCGGAGGCGCAGACGAATCCGTACTTCGGCACGACCCAGGCTGAGCCTGCACCGGATCTGGACGCGGCCGCGCCGCAGCTGCGCTCGGCTGAAGAGCAGCGATTGAACCGCAAGGCGCTGCTGTTCCTGGGCGGTATCGTGGTGCTGCTTGTTGCCATGGGCTTCCTGCTGTTCCGCAAGGGCCAAGACAAGGACGATGCGCCGAAGGTGCCGGATGTTGCGCGCGCGAGCACGCCAACACTGCCGGATGCTGTCCAGACCGATCCGGGTCCGGCGCAGGCAATGCAGCCCGTTGATCCGATTCCGATGTTGCCGCCGCCTCCATTGGGGCCGAGCCGCCCTGAGCCGCCAGTGACGTTGGAAGATCGCTCCGCGGGCCCTCGTGGTCCGACGCTTGCCGAACGTCGGATGGGTGCCAGTGCCGACGGTTTCGTTGGCAATGGCGGTTCACAGGATGAGGAGCGCTCGCAGCAGGCGGGCATGGACGAATACACGCGGGCAATGCTGCAGCAGATGAACGGGCAGCAGAATGCAGCGCCAGCGCGCGTGCGTCGTGGCCCCGACGTGGATGACGTGTCCAATGCCAGCTACATCCGCAGTCCCGATGCGCTGCTGGTGCGAGGAACCTATCTGCGCTGTGTACTGGAAACCCGCATCATCACTGACATCGCGGGCTACACCTCGTGCCTGGTGACAGAGCCGGTGTACTCGATCAACGGCCGCAATCTGCTGCTGCCGAAGGGCTCCAAGATCTATGGCGCCTATGGCGGTGGTCCTACCGGCAAGCGGGTGGAAGTGATCTGGGACCGCATCACCACGCCGAACGGTATTGACGTGGCAATGTCCAGCCCGGGCGTTGATCAGCTGGGTGGCGCAGGCCACCCGGGCCAGTACAGCGCGCACTGGGGCAGCCGTATCGCCTCGGCGCTGATGATCAGCCTGTTGGCCGACGCGTTCAAGTACGCCGCCGCCGAACATGGCCCGGAGACCACCACGGTGGCCAACAACGGCATGACCATCCAGTCGCCCTATGAGAGCGCCACCGCGCGCACCATGGAACGCCTGGCCAACGAGTCGCTCAGCCAACGTCGCCCGCCGACCGTGACCATCAACCAAGGCACCATCGTGAATGTGTACGTCGCCAAGGACGTCGACTTCACGAGCGTGCTGCATCCTCGCCGGTAACCCAACGAACGATCATGGACGCTGAAGTGTCACCCCTTGCCCTCGTCTCCAGCGATTTCCTGCGCTATCAGTACGAAGTGCTGGGCATCGCCGAGTACATGACCTCGCCGGAGGTGACGGAAATCTGCATCAACCGTCCCGGTGAGCTGTACCTGGAAACCCGGGCAGGGTGGCAACGGGTGGACGTGCCGGGCCTGACCTTCGAGCGGGCCCGGCAGTTCTGCACGGCGGTGGTGAACGAGAGCAACACCGGCCAGCGCATCACCGATGCCGATCCGGTGGTCTCGCTCACGTTTCCCACCGGCCAGCGTGCCCAGTTCGTGATTCCGCCGGCGTGCGATGCAGGCAAGGTGTCGATCACCATCCGTCTGCCGTCCAAGCACACCAAGTCGCTCAGCCAGTATCACGAAGATGGGTTCTTCAACCAGATCCTGGAAAGCGATGGCAGCATCAGCGAGCAGGATCGCGAGCTGCTGGAGCTGCGTCAGCAGCGCGAGTACGCAGAGTTCTTCCGGCGTGCGGTGATGTACCGCAAGAACATCGTGGTATCCGGTGCGACCGGTAGCGGCAAGACCACCTTCATGAAAGCGCTGGTCAATCATATTCCGGACAACGAACGCCTGGTCACGATCGAGGACGCGCGCGAGCTGTTTCTGACCCAACCCAATGTGGTGCACCTGCTGTACTCCAAGGGTGGGCAGAGCACCAGCAATGTCAGTGCCAAGAGCTGCATGGAAGCCTGCCTGCGCATGAAGCCCGAGCGCATCATCCTGGCCGAGCTGCGCGGTGACGAGGCGTTCTACTTCATCCGCAACTGCGCATCGGGCCATCCGGGTTCGATCACCAGCTGCCATGCAGGCAGTCCGGAGCAGACCTGGGACCAGTTGGCCCTCATGGTGAAGGCCTCCACCGAAGGTTCGGGCCTGGAGTTCAACGTGATCAAGCGACTGTTGATGATGACCATCGACATCGTCGTGCATATCAAGGCGCATGCCGGTTCGCGCTACATCACCGGTATCGATTTCAATCCTGGGCGTGCCCAGGGGCAGGAGGGCTGAAGGATGCTGCCAGGACTGGAGATGATGGCGTGCCCGGAGATGGCGGTGTCGATGGACGTGATGCAGCACGTCATCAACGTTGAATCGTCACGCAACCCTTATGCCATCGGCGTAGTCGGCGGCGCTCTGGTGCGCCAGCCCAAGGCGCTGGACGAGGCGCTGGCGACGGTTCGGATGCTGGAAGAGAAAGGCTACAACTTCTCCATCGGGCTGGCCCAGGTCAATCGCTATAACCTGGGCAAGTACGGCCTGGATTCCTACGAGAAGGCTTTCCAGCAATGCCCGAACCTGCAAGCGGGTTCTCGGATCCTCGCCGAGTGCTACAAGCGCTCCGGTGGTGACTGGGGCAAGTCATTCAGTTGCTACTACTCGGGCAATTTCGAGACCGGCTTCCGCCATGGCTATGTGCAGAAGGTCTATGACTCGATGCGCCGCGGGCAGCAGCTTGCCAGCAATGGTGTTGCACCGATCGACGTGGTGAGTCGCGGTGAACGCCGCAGCGTGAAGGTCGAGCATCACCCGCAGCTCGCTTCGCCGGCGCAGGCGCGCATCGTTGCGCAGGCGAGTGGCCCGGTGTACGTGCCGTCGGAAGACCCGGCACGTGCGTATGTCGTGTATCCGTCCACCGGTGCAATGGCGCGGGGCAGCCTGCTGAACATCGCCGACCAGGCGCTGTCCAAGGTAGTGCTGGGTTCGGTGGACCGGATGATGCAGCCACAGGCGCAGCACACCCAAGGGGCCGCCTATCCGCAGCAACAGGCCGCTGGCATGCCGCAGCAGCTGCCTCAGCAGGGTCCGGCGCAGGCGATGGCCATGCCGCAGCAGTTGCCAGGTGCTGCAGGTGGCAGCAACGAGGGCCCTGTGATGTTGCGGCCCTGGAATGAGCGCAATCAGCCAGTGGCCGGCAATGGCAGTTCATATAACGCACCGGCACAGTCCACACCGGTGCAGCAGATTCCCGCAGGGGATGCGGCCTTCGTGTTCTGACGAAGTCGTGGTACGGCCAGTCCCCCGGCTGGTCGATTCAGTTGTGTTAGTCCATCAACAAGGAAATCAATCCATGAAGCGATCCAATCTCGACCTCGTCCAGGCCCAGCGCACGCTGAAGACCCTGCTGATGGCCACTCTGTTCGTCGGCGCACTGTTTGCCCCGCAAGTCTTCGCCAACGGCGCCACCGACTTCGGCGGCACCGACAAGAAGGTCTGCAGCTTCTTCAACAACATCAACGGCCTGCTGAACATCGCCTCGATCGCCGTGGTCACCATCGCGGTGATCTTCGCTGGTTACCAGATCGCCTTCGCGCACAAGCGCATCGCTGACGTCGCCCCGATCCTGATCGGTGGCGTGCTGATCGGCGCCGCAGGCCAGATCGCGCGCATGCTGCTGGGTGATGGCAGCGACGGCAAGTGCGGTGGTGGCACCAGCACCTCCTACCTGATCAACCACGTGATCCAGTACTACAGTGCATAAGAACGTCGTGTTCCGCGGCTGCACGCGTCCAGCGATGTTCCTGGGCGTTCCCTACCTGCCATTCTTCATGGTGGCAGGCGGGCTGTTGCTGCTCAGCATGTACACGAACTTCTGGTTCCTGCTCACCATTCCGGTGGCGGTCTTCATCATGCGGCACATGGCCAAGCGTGACGAAATGATCTTCCGTCTGCTGGGCCTGCGCCTGATGTTCAAGCTGAAGGTGCGCAACGTGCAGGAGCACGATGGCATGTGGGTGCTCAACCCCAACCATTACCGCAACAAGCCGGCCCGAATGGATTGAGGTCCGGATGCGGCCTGGCGGGCATCCGCGCCCGCCAGGTCTCTTGAAACTTCTTGGCAGTACCTCTTTGGAAGCAGTCGTATGTTCAGCCCTGACACCTCCATCAGTGAGTTCATCCCGTTGTCGTCGCATGTCGCCCCGAACGTGGTCAAGACCACGGGCGGCGACTACCTGCTGACCTGGCATCTGGAAGGGCTGCCGTTTGTCGGCCGAGAGGAGTGGGAGCTCGAGCATCGCCACAACACGTTCAACCGTCTGCTGCAGACGTTGCGCGCGCCTGACTTTGTCAACGTAGCCTTCTGGGTGCACGACATCCGTCGCCGTCGCACGTTGAAGGGCAAGAGCAACTACAGGCAGCGCTTCAACCAGGACGTTTCCGACCAGTACATGGGCATGCTGTCCTCGCAGCGCATCATGCAGAACGAGCTGTACCTGACCATGATCTATCGCCCGGTGGTGGCGGGCAAACGCTTCGTCGAAAAGTCGGCGAACGTGGAGAAGCTGCGCGCCGAGCAGGAGCAGGCGGTAGAGAAGTTGATGGAAATGGCCGGCAACGTCGAGGCCGTGATCCGCGACTACGCGCCGTATCGCCTGGGTATGTACGAAGCCAAGAATGGCGTGGTGTTCTCGGAAACGCTGGAGCTGTTCGGTTACCTGATCAATCGCATCGACGAGCCGGTGCCGGTGCTGTCGGCACCGATCAAGGATTACCTGCCGGTCAGTCGCCACATGTTCTCGGCCAAGACCGGCGATTTTGCGATCAATACTCCCAACGGTGCCAATCACTACGGCGCCATTCTGAACATCAAGGAGTATGCCGAGGGGACTTACCCGGGCATCCTCAACGGCCTGAAGTACCTCGACTACGAATACGTCATCACCCATTCGTTCAGCCCGATGGGGCGCCAGGACGCGCTGAAGGTGCTCGACCGCACCAAGGGCATGATGATCTCCTCCGGCGACAAGGCGGTCAGCCAGATCGTCGAGCTGGACCAGGCCATGGATCAGCTGTCGTCGGGCAACTTCGTGCTGGGTGAATACCACTTCATCATGGCGGTCTACGGCGACACGCAGGCCAAGCTTTCGCAGAACGTCGCCTCGACCCGCGCCGAGCTGTCCAACGCCGGGTTCGTATCGACCAAGGAAGACCTGGCGGTTACCTCGTCGTTCTATTCGCAGCTGCCGGGCAACTGGCGCTATCGCACACGCCTGGCCAATGTCAGCTCGCTGAACTTCCTGGGCCTGTCGCCGCTGCACAACTTCGCCACCGGTAAGCAGCACAACAACCCGTGGGGCGACTGCGTCACCACGCTGCAGACCACCAATGGCCAGCCGTACTACTTCAATTTCCATGCGACCCATCCCTCGGAGAATTCGCTGGGTGAGAAGGCGATCGCCAATACCATGGTGATCGGCAAGTCCGGTACCGGTAAAACCGCGCTGATCAACTTCCTGCTCAGCCAGGTGCAGAAGTACGAGCCGTCGCCGACCATCTTCTTCTTCGACAAGGACCGCGGCGCGGAGATCTTCGTGCGCGCCTGCGGTGGCAACTATCTGGCCCTGGAGAACGGCGCGCCGACTGGCTTCAACCCGTTCCAGTGCGAGAACAATGAAGCCAACCTGCAGTTCCTGGCTGACCTGATCAAGGTGCTGGCCGGCAAGCGCGAGTACAGCGCCCGTGAGGAAGAGGATATCTACCGCGCGGTGGAGAGCATGCTCGATACGCCAATGCACCTGCGCAGCATGACCAACTTCCAGAAGAGCCTGCCCAATATGGGCGACGATGGCCTCTACGCGCGCATGCGCCGCTGGACCTCGGGCAACTCGCTGGGCTGGGTGTTCGATAATCCGATCGATACCGTTGACCTGAGCAAGGCCAACATCATCGGCTTCGACTACACCGACATCATCGACAATCCTGAAGTGCGCGTGCCGGTGATCAATTACCTGCTGCACCGCCTGGAGTCGCTGATCGACGGTCGTCCGCTGATCTATGTGATGGACGAATTCTGGAAGATCCTGGACGGCGAAGGTGGCCTGAAGGAGTTCGCGAAGAACAAGCAGAAGACCATCCGTAAGCAGAACGGTCTCGGCATCTTCGCAACGCAGAGCCCGGAGGACGCGCTGAAGAGTGATATCTCCGCTGCCCTGATCGAGCAGACCGCTACCCTGATCCTGCTGCCGAACCCGAATGCCAGCAAGAGCGACTATATGGACGGCCTGAAGCTGACCGAGGCCGAGTTCAGGGTGGTGACCGCATTGGACGAGCGCTCGCGCTGCTTCCTGGTCAAGCAGGGCCATGCCTCCAGCGTGTGCCAGCTCAACCTGCGCGGCATGGACGACATCCTGTCGGTGATCTCAGCTTCGACCGACAACATCGATGTCATGCATCGGGTCCTGCAGACGGCCGCGGTCCGCAATCGCGTCACTGTAGACGAGCTCAGCCCGGAGCAGTGGCTGGAAGATTTCTACAAGAACCGGAAGGGATCGGGAAAGGAACCCCGGTCCGACGCGGCCTGACGGCCGTGCGAGCAGGAGACAGGCAAGTGGACGTCAATCAGAACAACAGGAGTTTTCCCATGAACAACGTCAAGCGTCGGGCCAGCGCCCGCAAGGTACTCAAGCCGATGGCCAAGGTGCTCGGCGTTGCCTTGGCCCTCTCAGCGACCAATGCGGGCGCCATCGGCCCGGTGCAGGAAACGGGTCCTGCACTGTGGCAGCACATCCTCAATCAGATCAATACGTACCAGGCCCGTTTCCAGGAGAAGTACCAGTTCGTCAAGGAGAACACCCAGTGGGCACGGGACTGGGCGCAGACGATCAAGGAGTACCAGGAGACGATGGTCCAGATCCAGGGCATCGTGAATTCCTTCGGGTTGCCGGATTCCGCCCCGCTGACGCCGGTGCCACCCAATTATCTGGTTGCCGAGACCTGCGGAATCGGCACCGACCTGAAGACTCTCGCGACCCGGGTCGTTTTCAATTTCAAGGGCGATTGGAAAGATCAGCAGCAACAGATCTGCGTGAACATCCGGATGATGCAGAACCGCAAGTACAACGATGCGGTGGACTTCATGCTCAAGACGATGCCGTCGTTCTTCGATAGCCTCGATGCAATCGAGAAGCAGCGAAATGTCAGCAATCTGCTCGGCAACGTCAACGCAACGCAGAACGACACGTTGCGCACCGCGAACGACATGGCAGCCAAGGCAAAGTCCTTCGAGGCACAGCAGAAGGCCTACGATGCCTACATCGAGGTGATGGAAGCCAATCAGAAGGTCGTTGCACAGGCAGCGCTGAAGGGCGACCCGATGAAGACCATTGCCAGTGATCTGGTCAAGACGGCGGCGCTGAAGGCAGCGCTGTCCATCGACTGATGCATGGAATGGAGCACCAAGGGTGCGCGCGTCTGCGTCGCCCCTCATGTGATTGCAGTATTACCAAGGGAATGTGGGTATGACGATCAGGTCGATTGCCAACTTTGATTTTTCGGGCGGATTCCAGGATCTGATGGGGCACGTCGCGCGTGTCCAGTCGATTGGCGATTTCGTGTTCTTCAAGCTGATCCTGGACTACCTGCGGGACAGGATCGGCAAGTTCGGCTTCGACCTGATGGACAACATGATGGCGTGGGTGGGCGGCATCGCGCTGACCCTCATGACCTTGTGGGTGCTGATCCAAGGCTATCGAATCGTTACAGGCCGCAGCCGCGATTCGATGATGGTCCTGGTAACCAACATGGCGCGCGCAGCGTTGATTGTTGCCGTTGCCACCAGCATGGGCATGTTCGGGCGCGATCTTCATGAGTTCCTGACCGAGGACGTGAAGGGGCTGATCACCCATGTTGTCACTGGCAAGGATCAGAAGCCGGAAGAGCAGATCGACAAGAGTCTGGCTTGGATGCAGGTGGCGCTGTCCAGCATTGATGGCATCAAGATTCTGAATGACCCTGGATTGCAGGAAGACAAGACCCGGGCCATGTGGTTCATCGGCCTCGGCACCGGCGGTCCAGCGGTGACTGCGGGTTCAATGCTTCTGCTCTACGAAGTAGCAATGGCGTTGTTCATCGGATTCGGGCCGTTGTTCATTCTTTGCCTTCTGTTCGACCAGACCAAGCAGTTGTTCCAGCGATGGTTGTTCTATGGCATCGGAACCATGTTCTCGATGGCGGTGCTGGCGGCAATGGTGTCAATCGCACTGGACATGGTAATTCGCGTGTCCGCCTCGTTCTGGGTGACAGCGCTGGTGAACAAGTTCCCGCTGATGGGAGCGTCCAGCGACGGCATGACCAGTCAGGCGATGCAGCAGGGCGGCATGGGATTGATCCTGACGACCCTGATTCTGACTGCGCCCCCAATGGCGGCCATGTTCTTCCAGGGCACCTTGGGTAGCTTCATGGCATATTCGCAGATAGGTGGCAGCCCGGTTGCGCAGGCGCCGGGCCCGAGTGGGCAGCCGCCGGGTAGTTACTACACGCCGGCCGCTCCGGAGAAGGGGCAGTCCGGCCAGGACAGTGGTGCGCATGATCGACATGCGACCGCACGTTCAACCCTTCCGTCGTCGGAATCCTCCAGGGTTGCCGAAACCGGTCTCAGAGCTGCACATCCCGGCAATCAATAGCCCCATGCGTACGGAGTAGAAGTGTGAAATACATGTTTCCTCTCATTCTTGTCGGCTTGCTCCTATGTTTGTTTGTGACGGGTGAGGCGAGAGCGGAAGGGCGTTGTCCGCCAGGGCAGTACCCCATTGGTGGTCAGGGCGTAGGTGGATGCGCACCTATTCCGGGCTCTGGTACCGGTGGCGTCCAGAGCGGCCCCATTGCTACTGGGCGTTGGATCAAGACTTGGGGGGCTATTGCGGGGGCGGCAAGCACGGGCGATATGGGGGCTTCCGTTGGAAGGCGTTCCAAGCGAGAGGCTGTCTCAGAAGCGCTTGCTCGGTGCGCGACACATGGAGCGAAAGACTGCAAGATCGATACAACGTACAAGAACCAGTGCGTCGCATATGCTGACCCTGAGCCGAGCAGTAAGGGAATAGTTTCTATTTCAGTCGCCGGCTCAAGAGAGGAGGCGACCAGTCGGGTTCTCTCCTACTGTGCGAAGAACGGTGGAGGGCAATGCAAGGTGTTGTACACGGATTGTGCTGAGCCAATATTTGAATCTTTCTGAGCTATGTCAGTCGAATCACAGGTGAGATTCTTGAATGGGCCTTTGCATGATGGAGATGGCCTGCCGAAAAGCAGGCCATCTCATTTGTCGGCGAGCTGGAGCAGCTGATCTAGTTGGTAGGGTTAGGTGTCTTCACTAATCACCTGAGTGCAGTTGTATGGGGTTTCCCTCGTCTGGGACATGGTAATTTTGGCGTCGGATTCGTTCTGAACAAAGGCGCTGGTGAACAAGCCAAGTCCCGTTCGACGAGCAACACCTCCTGGAAGTAGGCTGCGTGCGCGTCAAAAATGCTGATGCATCTGGCCCTCAAGCGCAGGCGCTTTTCCGTCGATGAGGACTTTGGCGACGAGCATTGCGGGTCACGCTGCGCGGCGCAGAAGGGGGGGCGTGGGCTTGATCCTGACGGACACTATTCCGACTATCCCCAATGGCGGCCATGTTCTTCCAGGGCACCTTGGGTAGCTTCATGGCATATTCGCAGATAGGTGGCAGCCCTGTTGCGCAGGCGCCGGGTCCGAGCGGGCAGCCGTCGGGTAGTTATTACACGCCGGACAAGCCGTCGACGAGCGGTGGCAGTCAATCGGGTGGATCGACTTCAGTTGGGAGCAATGTCGTAGTCACTGGCAGCAACTCCACAGTTGGGTCAGGCAATTCTGATACTGGTCGTAAAGGCTTAGCTTCGAACTAGAGGCCGGAAATGAAGTCAATTCGTGTCTATTCAGGTGTAGTACTCCTGCTGGGTGTGGGAATCATTGCCTGCCAATTGCCACAGACGGCCAATGCAGAAGGTAGGTGTCCTCCTGGTCAGTATCCAATTGGCGGTCAGGGAGTCGGCGGCTGTGCTCCCATCCCAGGTGGTACCACTGGAGCAGGCCAAGCGTCGCCTGTTGCGACAGGGCGTTGGATCAAGACTTGGGGGGCCATCGCTTTAGCGAAGGGGGGCGATGTCGGCGTGGCTCTCGGTAAGCGAAAGAAGAGGGATGCGGCTTCGGAGTCCCTTGCTAATTGCGCACAGCGGGGGGCTACGGATTGCAGGGTGGTATTGGAGTTCAATAATCAATGCGCAGCATTCGTATCCCCCAGTGATGCAAGATTTGGTGGCTCCACGTTTGCGCGTGCGGCATCTGTTGATGCTGCGAGTAAGATGGCTGTGGATGCGTGCTTAAAACAGGGGAGCGATGGCTGTAAAGTGATTTATTCTGGATGCACCGAGCCTGAGTTTGAGAGCTTCTGAGGTTGCGCTTATGAGTTTCTGGCTGAAAACGTAGAAATGCCTGATTAGCCGGAAAAGACCAGGCACCGGAAGAGCAGATCGACAAGAGTCTGGCTTGGATGCAGGTGGCGCTGTCCAGTATTGATGGCATCAAGATTCTGAATGACCCTGGATTGCAGGAAGACAAGACCCGGGCCATTTGGTTCATCGGCCTCGGCACCGGCGGTCCAGCGGTAACTGCGGGTTCAATGCTTCTGCGCTACGAAGTAGCAATAGCGTTGTTCATCGGATTCGGGCCGTTGTTCATTCTTTGCCTTCTGTTCGACCAGACCAAGCAGTTGTTCCAGCGATGGTTGTTCTATGGCATCGGAACCATGTTGGCGGTGCTGGCGGCAATGGTGTCGATCGCACTGGAGATGGTGATTCGCGTGTCCGCCTCGTTCTGGGTGACAGCGCTGGTGAACAAGTTTCCGCTGATGGGCGCGTCCAGCGACGGCATGACCAGTCAGGTGATGCAGCAGGGCGTCCTGACGACCCTGATTCTGACTGCGCCCCCAATGGCGGCCATGTTCTTCCAGGGCACCTTGGGTAGCTTCATGGCATATTCGCAGATAGGTGGCAGTGCTGGGGCTGTGTCGCCTGGTCCGAATGGCCAACCGGCAGGGAGCTATTACGCTCCTCCGAAGCCCTCTAACAGTACTGACGCTCCGACGGCGGGTCAGGATGCGGCTGCCGGGACAGCTCGCATGACCTTGCCACAGAACTCAGCGCCAACGATTCACGACACGGGCCTTCGCGGGGTGAATCGTTAACTTGATGCGTCGCCGGGAAGTTGGCGCAAATTCTTGATCTGCTGTCGAGTGGTTTCTTATGAGAATGAATAATTTTCTATTGCTGATTCTCCTGTTCCTTGCCCCACTAGTTGCATATGGGGAGGGGCGCTGCCCGCCAGGTCAGTATCCGATTGGCGGGCAGGGTGCGGGTGGCTGTGCCCCGATTCCAGCCTCTCAGGGTGAGGGGAGTTCCGGGCCGCGTGCGATAGGTAAGTGGATCAAGACCTGGGGAGCCATATCCCGATCTGTTGTGACCGGTGATGTGGGAGCTTCGGTTGGAAAGAGATCAAAGGCCGAGGCCGTCGCTGAGGCTCAGTCCCGCTGTGCGACATATGGTGCGAAAGATTGCTCTGTAGGGATAACGTATAAAAACCAGTGCGTCGCTTATGCGGATCCGGCTCCGGGCTCTAAAGGATTGATTTCAATGGCCGGTGGTCCAACGAGAGAGGCCGCTTCCACTGAGGTTCTGAAGTACTGTGCTGCTCACGGCGGTGGGCAGTGCACGATCAAGTACACGGATTGCAGTGAGCCAATCTTCCAAGAGTTCTGATTGCTCTATGGAGCTGGGTTGACACATCCGACGTCCAACACCTATCGCACTTTGGTAGAGGGATCAGAGTGGCTGGGGCCATCATGAAATGAACTCTCGAAGCTGAATTCGGGAGTTCGGTCCCATGCCCGAAGAAGTGGGCTGCGTGCGCGTCAAAAATGCTGACGCATCTGGCCCTCAATCGCAGGCGCTTTCCCGTCGATGAGGACTTTGGCGAAGAGCATTGCGGATGACGCTGCGCGGCGCAGAAGGGGGGGGCGTGGGCTTGATCCTGACGAACACTATTCTGACTATCCCCAATGGCGGCCATGTTCTTCCAGGGTACCTTGGGTAGCTTCATGGCACATTCGCAGATAGGTGGCAGCCCGGTTGCGCAGGCGCCGGGTAGCTACTATTCGCCGGCCCAGACAAAGGATCATTCCAGTGCTTCATCGGTCAGTTCCTGCCACGGCGCGACTTCTGGTTACGGTATTGGGCGATCAGGTGAGATCAAGCAAGATACTGGAAAATATGGGCAGGCTGGTGCCTAGCGTGAAATGACAGTGTCGATTGATAGAGGTGTAAGTATGAAGTGCATTGTCGTGCTTTTGCTGCTCGTTATTTCTAATGTGGCGTTGGCAGAAGGGCGGTGCCCCCCAGGTCAGTACCCGGTGGGAGGGCAGGGCGTAGGAGGTTGTGCGCCAATTCCGGGCGGTCAAATTGGTGGTGAGAGCAATGGCCCCACGCCAACTGGCAAGTGGGAAACCCGGTGGGGTGCTTTGGCGCAAGATGCAGACCATCAAGTAGGCCAGAATTTGGCGATTGGTGTGGCAGAGGTCAAAAAATCAAAGAGAGAAGCCAGGTCTCTCGCGCTCTCTGAATGTCAGCGCATGGGGGGGCAGAAGTGTAAAGTTATTCTTGAGTACCACAATCAATGCGCCGCGCTAGCCGGCCCGGTGATTGGCTCAATACCCCTGGCCGATGTGACAACCGTGGCGTATCGATCACCTAATGAAGAGGATGCGAAGGCGGAATCAGTGCGCCGTTGTGAATCCGAGGGTAAGGGGCGCAGTTGTACCGTTATCTACTCTGCGTGCAGCATGTCTGAGTTTAAGCCTTTCCGCTGATGGAATCCTCGCGTTGGGTGAGCTTTGTTGCACGCCGAGGTTCTTCTTATTTGTTTTAGAGGTGGCCTGCTGAGAAGCGGGCTATTTCTATTTCTCACTTCCGCCTAAGACATCGACTTTGCCTTTGGGGTTGGAATCGCTGGCCATAGGTATGGTGATTCGCGTGTCTGCGTCGTTCGGGGTGACCCCGCTGGTGAACAAGTTCCCGCTGATGGGCGCGTCCAGCGACGGCATGACCAGTCAGGCGATGCAGTAGGGCGGCATGGGATTGATCCTGACGACCCTGATTCTGACTGCGCCCCCAATGGCGGCCATGTTCTTCCAGGGCACCTTGGGTAGCTTCATGGCATATTCGCAGATAGGTGGCAGCCCTGTTGCGCAGGCGCCGGGCCCGAGTGGGCAGCCGCCGGGTAGCTACTACTCGCCGGATAAGCCGGAGAAGGGGCGTACTGCAGACGCCGGTGACTACAGTAATCAGTCAACAAGCTGCATGACATTGCCGCAGTCGGATGCAACAAGGATTGCGGAAACTGGCCAGCGAGCTGCTCATCCTGGTAGACAGTGATTTCAGGCGTATTGGAGAGTTAACGTGAAGCGCATTGTGATCTCCCTCTTTTGGATTTGCTCTGCTTTGTTCTTGCTTGTGACAGCAGATGTCCAAGCGGAGGGGCGCTGCCCGCCCGGACAGTATCCGATTGGCGGACAGGGGGTTGGTGGATGTGCGCCAATACCGGGCTCCAATGGAGGCGCTGCGGGGTCCAGTGGTCCGGTCGCGACAGGCCGCTGGATCAAAACCTGGGGAGCTATTGCAACCGCAGTAAGCACGGGCGATATGGGGGCATCAGTCGGAAGGCGTTCAAAGCAGGAAGCTGTGTCCGAGGCGCTTTCCCGTTGCGCGACCCATGGCGCTAGAGATTGCAAAGTCGGAACTACCTATAAGAACCAGTGCGTTGCATATGCTGATCCCGAGAGGGGGAGTAAGGGGCGCGTCTCCTATTCGGTTGCAGGCTCCAAGGAGGAGGCTACAAATCGAGTTTTGTCCCATTGCGCGGACATCGGTGGTGGGCAGTGCAAAGTTCTATATACAGATTGTTCTGAGCCGATCTTTGAGTCGTTCTAGTCTCATGGTTGCCGTGACATCCCGCCGAGATCGAGTGGCGCGACGGTCCTAGTGGGCAAATGTTCTTTTACTGCGCTGTGGAGAAGTGTTGCAAGGCTATCGAATCGGTACAGGCTGCAGCCGCGACTCGATGATGGTCCTGGTAACCAACATGGCGCGGGCAGCGTTGATTGTGGCCGTTGCCACCAGCATGGGCATGTTCGGGCGCGATAAGCAGCGCACGCTTTCCGCGCAACCTCAGGCCGGCGGGGCTGCGGGAGGCGATGCATCCCCGGCGCCATCCACCGCGGATCTGTTTTTCGGATAAGCCACCATTCACGTTAACTGCGCTTTTTCTGTGATCAAGTGCGCTTTTCATCCCAAGCTCCCTTCGACGAGCCCCGCCTCCTCGAAGTAAGCTGCGTGCGCGTCAAAATCCCGACGCATCGGTGCCATCGAACGCAGGAGCTTTTCCGTCCATGAGGACTCTGACGACCCACGATGCGGATGTTGATTGCGACCATCGCAGACGCCGCAGGGCCGGGGCTATCATCCGCCATGGTGGAAACCGGAGCCTGCAGCGCAGCGCATGGTTTCCCGGTCGTCGCGCGGGTACTGGAAAGTCAGGATTGAAGGAGTCGCAGGGGATGCAGAAGGGGAGTGGCGTACACATGGACAATGCCTTGGCGTTCGTTCCGTCCGGCGCGAACCTGCTGGAGGCGGTACGCGGCGATCTCACCGGCAACGGGATCGACGACCAGTTGCTGGTGATCGATCAACCGGCACCCGACGGCTTGGTGCCCGGCGAGCACGGTCCCAACCGGGTGTTGTTGCTGCTGCTGGGTGACGCCGCGGGCCGATGGCAGTTGGCCGCGCGCAACGACAAGCTGGTGCCGTGCTCCACCCGTGGGGGCATTGCCGGCGACCCCTTCGCGTACGTGACCATCGAGGATGGCGCGTTCAGTGTGATCACCAACGGCGGGAGCCGTGAGCGCTGGAGCAGCATCTACACGTTCCGCTACGTTCCGGCCGACGAGGCCTGTTGGGTGCATGGCGTGCAGCGCAGGGTGGTCGACACCGAGACCGAGGCCAGTCATACACGCGATTTCTCGGCGGCCGAACTTGGTCGGGTGCGGTTCGAGGATTTCGATCCGTCCGTTGTCGCCGACGTGAGCTTGCCCTGAGTGCCATGCCTGTGAGGAGGCGGGAGTACCCAACGATGATCGAGCAGGAGTTTCACCGTGTCGCAGGATAGAGAGTCGCAGTTGCTGCGGCAGGCCACGGAGGCCGGCATCACCTCGTCCCGGGAACTGGCCAACTTCATGGCGCAGGCCGGGCACGAGTCCCGTGGCCTGAGCCGGCTCAATGAAAGTTTCAACTTCACCCGGGGTATCTCGCAGATCCCGGTGGAAGCGGCGTGGCGCAATGGCAATGGCGCGCTTGAGGACGCCCGCCAGGACGCGTTGCGCGGCCGTCCGGAGAATCTGGCCGAGCTGATGTACGGCGGGCGCATGGGCAATGATGCGCCCGGCGACGCATTGAAGTATCACGGTCGCGGCTATCTGCCGCTGGTCGGCAAAGAGAATTACGAGCGTGCCGGCAAGGCGCTGGATCTGGATCTGGTGAATCAACCGGAACTGGCCGCGCAGCCTGAGCATGCGGGCCGTATTGCGGTGTGGCAGTGGCAAACGCGCGTGCCGGAGGCGGCGCGCGAGGATGTGCGCGAAGCGACGCGCGCGATCAATGGTGGCCTTAACGGCATCGAGGCCCGCCAGCAGCGATTCGATGCGTGGCAGCAGAAGCTGACGCCTGATGTGATGGCGCGGCTGGAGCGGGGCGAAGTAGGGGCGCCGGCGCAGCAGGCCACCCTGCGCGACATGTCGCAGCCGGGCGAGCCGGGACACGCCCTGTTCCAGGGGGCACGCCAGCACCTGCAGCAGATGGGGGTGCAGAGCGGACTGCGCAGTGAACAGGAACTGGACAACGCCGCCGGCGCGCTGGCGTTGAGCGCGCAGAAGGCCGGCCTGTCGCGTATCGATCATCTGCTGGCGGGCAACGACGGGCGCACGCTGTTTGCGGTGCAGGGCACGCTGGGAGATCCGGCGATGCTGCGTGCGTCCGTTGACCGGGAGCAGGCCGCCCAGCAGCCGCTGGCGCAGAGCAGCCAGCAGTTGGCTGCCAGTGTCGCCCAGCAGGACCCGGCGGCCGCGCTCGCCCGCGAGCAGGAGCAGCGTTCTCGATCCCTGTAACACCTGATGCCGGCGGGCAGGGGATCCGCCGGCGCTTTACGTACGACGCGTGGCGCCCTGTGGCGCCGACATGGAAACCCACTCGGAAGGACACCACATGCGAATCGTTCCCTCGAATGCCCGGCACGTCGCTGCCCGCTGCGATGCATCCGCGCGCCGCCTGCCGCCGCTCTGGCTGCTGTCACTTGGACTTGCCGCAGCGTCGGCACAGGCTCAGGCTCAGGAGACATCGGCGCCCGTCGTGGAGGCGCCCATCGCCGCCGAGGCGATCGTTGACGCGCCTGCAGGGATGGCACCTGTTGCAGCGCCCATGGCCACCGAAACCATTGTCGCGGTGCCGGCTCCCGATGTACCGGCTGCCGTGACACCTCCTGCGACACCAGTGGTGGACGCGCAGCCGGCGCCGGCTGCAGACCCGACGCCTGTGCCCGTTGCATCCGCAGCGGCGGCGCCTGTCGCTGCACCGCCTGCTGTCGTCGAGCCAGCCGTCCCGGCGGTAGCTCCCGCGCCACCCGCCTTGGTCATCGCGCCGTTGCCGCCCGAGCAGGCGACCGAGCGTGCGCTTGGTGCCCGCTGCCCGGTGGATCTGGCTGGGCGGCTGGCGGCCCAGGGCGAGCTGCTGATCGGCGCCTGCCAGGGCACGATGCCGGCGCATCTGGCCGCGCTGCTGGTCGCGCTGCCCCAGCAGGACATCCACCTGCCGCGCAGCTGGCGCGAGCGTGAGGTGCAACAGAAGGTTTGGTTCAAGGCGGTGCCGGGCTACGGCCAGCGCCCGGACTTCATCGCGCGGATGGGCGACATCTGGGTGCGCTCGCTGGAAGGACGCGACGCCGACAGCACGTTCTACCTGGTGTCGGCACCGTTCACCTGCAGCGACCGGGTCGCCAACCGCGATGAGTACGGCGCGGAGCCGGTACGTGTGCCAGCGGGTGACTGCCGCGAGGCCTATGTGGCCCAGCGTGTGTACCAGGTTCGCGGGGACGCCGCGCCGAGGGATGTGACCGCCGATGCCATGCCGGCCATGCCCCAGGTGACGGAGGCCGATCGTGCGCGGCAGCTGTCGCGCGACGGCCGGATCAGCTTGGACCACAGCAAGCTGCAGTACGGCCCGGCCATGCGGTGGTTCGTGCAGTACCCGGAGGCAGCGCAGAAGGGCGGTCCGCGTGCCTACAGTGACTGGAACCGCGAGCACCTGGCCTTCGTGGTCTGGACTGGGGATCGCTTCGAGCTGCGCGAAAAGGTCGCGCGGGCGCAGTGGCCCTGTGATCCGGTAGCGCCGGGTGATCGCGCCTGTGGTGGCTTCCCGGATTCCGGGCCGGATCTGTTCGTGATCGCCAGTGCGTCCGCGCCGGTCGCGGCCTCAAGCCCCTGAGGCAGAGGGCCGAAGTGACGCGGGAGCCGGATTGACCGGCTCCCGCGCTGTTCATCAGGCCTGCATGCTGCGGGTCTGGTTCTGCTGTTGTTCCAGTTGTTGATCGCGGTCCTGTGCCAGGCGCTGTCCCGCGGCTTGCTGATCAATGCGCTGGCTGCTCTGCTCCAGCGGGGTGTTCATCGCCACGGCCGTGTCCACCGACACGCGCAGATGCGCCGGGTCGCCGCCCTGGCCCTGCACCGCGAAGCTGCGCGAAGCATCGGCATTCATCACCACCTCGTCGATGCGCTTGCCGCCTGCAGCGTGCATCTCCGCCGCCAGGCTACCGGCCAACTGCGTACTCATCACATCCGGCACGCGGCCGACGCGAACGTCCTGCGCATGCACGCCACGGATAGCGTCGTTGAACAGCGGGTTGCCCAGGTGATTGGCATCGTCCATGCGCAGCATGCTGGTGTGATGGCCGTTCTTCTCCGCCTCGCGACGGGCCGGCTCACCGGGCTGCAGCGGGCCGCGGATGTGGTCGTACAGATCGATGGCGCCGCCCGGGATGCCGCGTGCCGCGCGGGTGACGCCACGACGCAGTGATTCCACGTCGTCGCGGTACTCCTCGATCATCTTGGCGTTGTCTTTCGCCAGTTTCTGCGTTTCCGGGTGCTTCAGCACCGAGCCTTCGTTGAGGAAGTTGCCCAGTTTGTGCGCGCCGAATGAGCTGGTGGCCGCGATGATCGGACGGTCTGGAATCAGATCACGCAGGGCGTGATTGCTGAAGCCGTTTGCCGCGAGCGTCTTGATCTCGTCGGGCTTGGCGTAGATGCGGACCTGGCCAAAGTGCGGCGAGGCAGCGCTGACCGGATCGGAGGCCATGACGTGGTTGATCATGGTGTTGCCGCCTTCCGGGATACGGTAGCTGAGGCTGACCGCGCCGTAGGCATTGAAGGTCTCGCCCTTGACGTTGAAGTGGTGCGAGGTGATCTGGGCCAGGGCGCCGCCGAGGGAGTGGCCTGTGACGGTGACCTGAGGCGCGCGGCCTCCAAATGCAGCTTCCTGCTTCGCGTAGTCCAGCGCGCTTTTGGTCAGGGCGATGGCATCGGGGGCCTGCACATTGGTGCGGGCAACGACCATGCCTCCGTCGGTGAGGATTGCATCACGAGCAATCTGTTCGGTGCCGCGATGAGCGACGACGATCTCGTTGGTGTCGGTGCGTTGGTAAATGGTGCCTTGGTAGCCGTTGAGTCGATTGTCGACATGCTCAAGTACTTTGTACTCGTGTCCGTTGAGCGTGACTTTCTCTTCCTGGCCCGGAGCCCGTCGCCCGACTGCACGATCCTTATAGGCGTCATCGGAAAGTGCGGCGTAGTCCTGAGAGGTGATGGTCATTGGGTGACCTCACTGGCGCTGAGGCTCATGGTGAACAGCTTGCCCCGCAGCTCGGCTACGTAGTCTGTAGGATTGGTCTTGCCCGTGGCCGGATAGTTGGCAGCAAGCGGTGCCCGCGGATAGGCCGCGTCCGGGTAGTAGAGCGTATGCGCGCTACCTTCGGTCAGTGGCTTGGCCTCGACGAAGGTCAGGAAGCGCGTTTCGCCTTCAGCACCCGTTGCCTTCAGCATCGCCCCTGCGCCGCTGAACTCCCACTTGCACACGCCGCGGCCGTAGTAGTCCTCATCCAGCATGCGGTCCACATACAGCGTGCCGCGGTACTCGCCGTCGGCGACCTTGCGCAGCTCCACCGGCTCCTGGCTGGTGATGCGTGCGGCGGTACCGGTGGCCGGTTCGATGTGCCCGCACTGGTCTTCGTTGGTCACGTCGTACTGCGCGACACCTTCAACCACCGCGAACTCACCGGGTGCATCCTTCAGGCGCAGTACCAGTTCATAGGCCTTGCGCGGGCTGGGGTTGAGCTTGGCGAGGCCACGCCCACCCTGGGCGACATCGGCTTCAGCAGCGGCACGTTCCTGGTTCATGGCGGTCTCCGGATTGCAGGCGGTCAATAGAAGCAGAGCAAGGCACGGGATCATCTTGTGGCGCAATGTCGGCCTCCTTTGGGGGTAGATGGATGGTTGAACTGGCGGCTCATGGCGCGAGTTTCTGCACAGTGGTGGTGGTCGAGAACAGCGCGTCGCGCAGATCGGCACGATAGCTGGAAGGATCTTCCTC
Organism: Stenotrophomonas sp. TWI1409; assembly: GCF_039673015.1. Classification (NCBI taxonomy): domain Bacteria; kingdom Pseudomonadati; phylum Pseudomonadota; class Gammaproteobacteria; order Lysobacterales; family Lysobacteraceae; genus Stenotrophomonas; species Stenotrophomonas sp. TWI1409. The sequence continues at coordinate 7,021 of NZ_JBDJKU010000003.1, read as the reverse complement.
GCCGCTCGCTCCGTATCCGATGATCTCTTCGATTCGGGGGTAGTCGGCGCGTGGGTAGTGCCGCGTCACCCGGCTCCCCGCGTCCATGCGCTCCTTGTCGATGAACGTCAGGAATCGCGTATCCGCCTCGCCGGTCGTAGCGCGCAACATCGCACCGACTCCCGTCAGCGCCCAATGGCAGACACCACGCCCGTAGTAATCCTCGTCCTGCATGCGGTCGAGGTAGAACGTACCGCGGTACTCGTTCTCACCGACCTTGCGCAGCGTGACGAGCTCCTGGCTGGTAATACGGCTGGCGGTACCGGTCGCCCTCAGGACCCGGCCGCAGTCCTTGTGGTTGCTGACGTCGTACTGGGCAACGCCCTCGACCACCGCGAAGGGACCGGGGGCATCCTTCAGTGTCAGCACCAGCTCGTAGCCTTGCTGCGGTGATGGGTTGAGTTTGGCCAGGCCGCGCCCACCAGCGGCGACGTCGCGCTCGGCATCAGCATAGGGCGAGCATGCGGCCAGTGGGATAAGGGCGAGCAACGCCAGCAGCGGCTGCCTTTTCCTTTCAGGGAGCGCTACTCCCATGGCCTGATCCTGCATCGTGCGTCCATGTCCATATATCCTTCCTGGGTGACAGGTTTCTCGATTATGGAGCGTGTCAGGAACGCTGCGCCACCGCCGCGACGGCTTTTTGACGCGCCCGATGCGGTGTATTCCGGCGAATCGATTGCAGCACAGGGGATTCGGGCGTCGCGTTGGCCTTGCTGGCAGGGGCTGCTCGCGGTTGAATCTGCGACCTAAATCAATAATTCACGCATTCATCACATTATCAAAGGCGTTCTCTTGAACTGCATGATCCGCACCGAAACCACGGCCGACCACGCCGCCATCCATGCACTCACCGAGGCCGCCTTCCGCGAAGCCCTGCACAGCAGCCACACCGAGCAGTTCATCGTCGACGCCCTGCGCACCCGCGGGGAGTTGAGCATTTCGCTGGTCGCCGAAACTCAGGGCCAGGTGGTCGGTCACATTGCCCTGTCGCCGGTGACGGTCAGCGATGGCAGCACGGGCTGGTTTGGTCTGGGCCCGATCTCGGTAGTGCCCGCGTGGCAGGGGCAGGGCATCGGTGCGGCCCTGATGCGCGCCGCACTTGAAGCACTGCGTCAGCAGGGTGCGCATGGCTGTGTATTGCTGGGCGAGCCGGCCTATTACGGGCGCTTCGGCTTCCGTGCCGAGCCGGGCCTGGTGTTGCCGGGCGTGCCGGCGGAGTACTTCCAGGCGTTTTGCCTGCAGCCTCCGCTGGCTCAGGGCGAGGTGCAGTACTCACCGGCCTTCGAGGCGACAGCCTGAGCCACGGCGGGCGTGCGCCCGCTCAGGGCGCGCGCCAGACGGTCGGTTCGGGTTGCGGTTTCGGAATGCGGTAGCCGCCGATATGCTCGAGAATTTCATTGGTACGACGCTGCTCGACCAGTACCTCACGCAGCAGGTTGCGCACGGCGAAGATGGCGAACGGCACCAGGATCCAGACCAGGCTGATGCCCAGCGCAAACAGGGTCAACAGGGCTTTTGCACCATCCATGTACGGCATTCCTTGATCGAAAGCAGCCACGCTAGCACGCAGCTGCTGCCAACGGATGTCAGGCCTTATGCCGAAGGTGGATCAGCGGATACGGGCGGCCCTGCGAATCCAGCGGCGAACGACCGGTTTCGACAAAGCCCATGCGCAGGTAGAAACCTACGGCCTGCGCGTTCTGTGCGTTGACGTCGGTGCTCAGCTGCGGATGCTGGGCCAGTGCGTGCTGCAGCAGTTGACGGCCGATACCGGTCCCGCGCACGTCCGGATCGATGAACAGCGCTTCCATGTGGGTGCCATCGATCAGCATGAATCCCTGCGGCTGGTCCTGTGCATTGACGGCGACGGTCATCGGCGCCTGCGGCAGGAAAGCGGCCACTTCGGCATCGATGGCCTGGCGGTCTTCGGTACTGAGGAAGTCGTGGGTGGCGTCGACGGCGCGGCGCCAGAGATCGACAAGGGCGGCGCCGTCGTCGGCGCGAGAGGGACGGAGGGTGGTCATGTGTTCACCAAGGTGCTTGACAGGAATACGCATTGTGAAGCTTTCCGGCCGTGCCTGCAGGTGCGGGTTCATCCGGCGTTGCGATGGCGGATGAAGGGAATGTAGGCAGTCGCTTCCGCGCGCAGCGCCACACCATCCTCGAAGTCCTCACTGTTGTTGAAGGGCACGGTCGGCCACTGCCGCCATCGCGACAGTCGCTCGCGGTAGGAAAGGGTGGCTGCAACCAATGCTTCGTCGTGGGCCTGCACGCGTTCCGCTGCAAGCCCTGAGCGCACGCCGTGCACCATATGCGGCTCCATCACCTCGAAGCCGACGTAGCGCAGGCTGTACATCAACGGCCACAGCAACAGCCGGGTATCGCCTTCGCGGCCATCGACCGCGCACGCCCGCGCCGAAGAGCCGGTGGTGACGCTCAGCAACGCACGCTTGCCCTGCATCACGCCGCGCTCGTGGCGTTGCCGGCTGTTGTACATCGGCCCGTAGACCAGCACGCGGTCCAGCCAGCCCTTGAGGATGGCCGGCGCCGCAAACCACCACAGTGGGAACTGCAGGATCACCAGGTCCGCGGCCTGCAGCAGCTGCAGGTGATGCCGCACATCGGCGGGCAACTGGTCGTGTTCGGCGCTGTAGCGTTGTTCGCGCTGGGCATCGAAGCGCTCGGGCTGCAGGCGCCGTGGATGGTGCCAGGCCGCTTCCAGCGGATCGAAGCCTTCTGCATACAGGTCGACCATGTCCACCTGCAGATGGTCGTGCCGCAGCTGCTCGGCCGCCTGCATGGCCAGGTGGGCATTGAAGGAACGGGGTTCGGGGTGGGCCAGCAGGATCAGGGCGCGCATGGGGCGAGGTGTTCGTGGAGTGTGCGACCATCCTCGCGATGCCGGCATGCCCCGGCAATTACGCACTTTGAGGTAACCATGGCCTTTCCCGGTGATGTCTATGCCGCCGACTGCTCGGCGCGCGATGCGCTGGCACTGATCTCCGGCAAGTGGGTGATGCTGCTGCTGCCGGCATTGGCCGAGGGCCCGCAACGCAATGGTGCGCTGCTGCGGAAGATCGAAGGCATCTCGCAGAAGGTGCTGACCCAGACCCTGCGGCAGCTGGTGCGCAACGGCCTGATCGAGCGCTGCGATCTGGGCGGCAAGCCACTGCACGTGGAGTACCGGTTGACCGAGGTTGCGCGCAGTCTGGTAGACACCCTGACCGCGTTGGACCGTTGGGCCGAGCACAATTTCCCGGCGCTGGACGCTGCCCGCGAGCGCTTCGACGCGCGCTAGCGGCGCCTGCACGGCTGCGGGCGTACAATGCGGCCCCGGCGGCCATCCTGGCCCTGCAGACACGCGAGAACCGCCATGACCGACGCCCTGGGTGTGCCGGTGCACGACACCGACGAACACTGGATGCGCCACGCGCTGGCGCTGGCCGAGCGCGCACAACGCGAGTTCGACGAGATCCCGGTGGGTGCAGTGCTGGTCGGTGCCGACGGCCAACTGCTGGGCGAGGGCTGGAACCTCAACATCGCCTCGCATGACCCCAGCGCACACGCCGAGATCGTGGCCATGCGGGCGGGCGGAAAATTGCTGGCGAACCATCGCCTGCTTGGCAGCACGCTGTATGTGACCCTGGAGCCGTGTGCGATGTGCGCAATGGCGATCGTGCACGCGCGCGTTGCACGGTTGGTCTACGGTGCCAGCGACCCCAAGACTGGTGCCTGCGGCAGCGTGTTCGACCTCATTGGCGATGCCCGCCACAACCACCGGGTGGAGATCCACGGTGGGGTACTGGCCAAGGAAGCCAGCATGCGCCTGACCAACTACTTCCGCGCCAAGCGTGGCAAGCCGCCGCTGTTGCTGGAAGACCACGCCAGCGAGGGCTGAGGGGCGAACGGGTATGATGGGCGCCTCTTTCCATCACCGGTAGGCCGCGCGCCTGCCCAGCAACGAGGCGACACATGGCGGACAACGGCGCGGCCAACGAACGACTGATCTGGATCGACCTGGAAATGACCGGGTTGGATACCGACAACGATTCGATCATCGAGATCGCCACCGTAGTCACTGACGCCCAGCTCAACGTGCTGGCCGAAGGTCCGGAATTCGCCATCCACCATCCGCTGGAAACGCTGGAAGCGATGGACGAGTGGAACCGCAACCAGCACCGCCGTTCGGGCCTGTGGCAGCGTGTGGTGGACAGCACGGTGACCCTTGCCCAAGCTGAAGCGCAGACGGTGAATTTCCTGGCGCAGTGGATCCCGGCCGGCCTCTCGCCGATGTGCGGCAACTCCATCTGCCAGGACCGCCGCTTCCTGCACCGCCAGATGCCGCGCCTGGAGAAGTACTTCCACTACCGCAACCTGGACGTGTCCACGGTGAAGGAGCTGGCCAAGCGCTGGGCGCCGACCGTGGCCGCTGGCGTTGGCAAGAACAGCAACCACACCGCGCTGAGCGATGTGCATGACTCCATCGCCGAGCTGCGTCACTACCGCCAGTTCATGGGCGCGCTGTCGGGGCTGCCGGTTGCCTGAACAACGACGCCGGGCATGGCCCGGCGCTACCGGGTGACACGCGAACTGGTAGTGCCGGCCGCTGGCCGGCAAGGCGCCGGGGGCGGTTCCCTTTCCAGCGGAAAGGGCCCTGATCCCCGCGACGAACCGTTCAACTATCCGGCGCTAAGATCAGCGCCATGAACGAGCCCATCCTGCTTCCCCGCGACATTGCCCACGACGCCCGCGACTGGTCTGACCTGCAGCGGGCGGTGGCCCTGCTGGAAGCGCCGACCCTGACCGCGCGCATGGCCAATCTGGTCGGCACGCCGCTGGAGTTTGCGGTGAAGGCGCTGCCCAAGGCGTTCTCCGGCCGCATCCACGGTGCGGTGCAGGCAGCACTGTTCAAGTCGGCGCAGGCGGCGCTGTGGAGCATGGACAACACGCCCGGCAAGGGGGCATCCACCCGCTGGCACAAGCTGGCGGCAGCGACCTCCGGTGCGGTGGGTGGCGGCTTTGGTTTTGCCGCGCTGTTCATCGAGCTGCCGGTATCGACCACCATCATGATGCGTGCGGTAGCCGACGTGGCCCGTAGCGAGGGCTTCGACCTGTCCGAGTTCAGCACACGCCAGGCCTGCCTGGAGGTGTTCGCGCTGGGCGGCAACTCGCCGCGCGATGACGCCAGCGAGACCGGTTACTACCTGGCCCGTGGCTTCACCACTGATGTGATGCGCCACCTGTCGGCCGAGTTGGCCGGGCGCGTGGTGACCGGCCGCGACCTCACCCTGGGCGTGGCGCCGAAGGAAGCCGGCAAGCTGCTGGCGAAGATGGTGGAGAAGGTGGCCGCGCGCTTCGGCGTGGTGGTCACCGAGAAATTCGCCGCGCAGGCGGTGCCGATCGTGGGTGCGGCCGCCGGTGCGACGTTGAACACCATGTTCACCGACTACTACCAGGACATGGCGCGCGGCCACTTCATCGTGCGCCGGCTGGAGATCAAGTACGGCGAAGACGTGGTGCGCACCTGTTATGACCGCGTGGCGCATGGCGGGGCGTTGATCGAGCCCACGCTGTAACCGGCTTCGGGGTCAGAGCCCTTTGCGTTGCAAAGGGATCCGACCCCGGTTGCGCGCAGGGTCGGATCCCGTTCCGCAGGAAGGGGCTCTGACCCTCGGCCGGCCATCCTTGCCTCGGGGGAACAATTGTTTTGCCAGCGCATGCCTGTTGCGTGGCAGCCGGCATCCCCATCCTTTGCGGCACTCCCCCCGCAAGAGATCGCCGCCATGTTGTTCACCCCCCACCGCCTGGGCGCCTTGACCCTGCCCAACCGTATCGTGATGCCGCCGATGACCCGCTCGCGCGCCGCAGGCGGCAACGTTGCCACTGCCGAGATGGCTGCCTATTACGCGCAGCGGGCCAGCGCCGGCCTGATCGTCAGCGAAGGTACCCAGATCAGCCCGCAGGGCCAGGGCTATGCCTGGACCCCGGGCATCCACAACCCGGAGCAGGTTCAGGGCTGGCGCCAGGTGACCGACGCCGTGCACGCCGCTGGTGGCCGCATCTACGCCCAGCTGTGGCATGTGGGTCGGGTCTCGCACGTGGCCCTGCAGCCCGGTGGTGCCGCGCCGGTGTCGTCGTCGGCGCTGCTGGCCGAGGGCGTGAAGGTGTTTGTCGACCCCACCGGCGCAGGCCCGGAAGCGGGCGTGGGCGAGATGATCCAGCACTCGATGCCGCGCGCGCTGGCCGAGGCCGAGATTCCGGGCATCATCGCCGACTACGCGCAGGCCACCCGCAATGCGCTGGCCGCCGGCTTCGATGGCGTTGAGCTGCACGGAGCCAATGGCTACCTGATCAACCAGTTCATCGACTCGCAGGCCAACCAGCGCAGCGACGGCTATGGCGGCTCGCTGCAGAACCGGCTGCGTTTCCTGCGCGAGGTCGTGCAGGCGGTGACCGCGGTGGCGGGCGGTGATCGTGTGGGCGTGCGCCTGGCGCCGCTGACGACGCTGCAGGGCGCGGTGGACGATACGCCGCAGGCTACCTACCTGGCCGCGGCACACCTGCTGGGCGAGCTGGGCGTGGGCTACCTGCACATCGCCGAGGCCGACTGGGATGACGCACCGCTGATGCCGGTGGCGTTCAAGCAGGCGCTGCGCATGGTCTACCCGGGCACCCTGATCTACGCCGGCAAGTACACCGCCGAGCGCGCCGAGCAGGCACTGACTGAAGGGTGGGCCGACCTGATCGGCTTCGGTCGCCCGTTCATCGCCAACCCGGACCTGCCGGAGCGCCTGCGTCTGGGGGCGGAATTGAACCCGCCTGATCGGGCGACGTTCTTCGGCGGTGGTGCGGTCGGGTTCACCGATTACGCGACGCTGGAAGAAAGCGTCGCCGCCTGATCCTGGGGAGGTTGCCGGCCCGCGGCCGGCCCGACCACGGGGCGCGGGGCCGGGTAGTGGCGGGCGCGGGGCCGCCGGGAGGG